>JBKHCQ010000225.1:0-6191 GCA_046541755.1 Anaerolineales bacterium
TCCTTCCATTCCCCTCTCCTTGATCACCGCCGAGCGCGGCAACAGCCGATCCCGCAGGATGACGCGCAAGGCCCAGATGCCATCCCAGGGACGGATCTTTTTGCCCTCCTCGATGGTGCGCGGGCGATAGCTCACCGGCACCTCTAAAATCTCGTAGCCCGCGCGGAGGATTTTGTCCGTCAGCTCGAAGTCCAAATCGAAGCCCGCGCCGGTCAGATTGAGACATTGCAACACGTCCGCGCGCACCATCTTCGAGGCGGTCGCCACGTCGGTGAGGTGCGCCCCGTAGAGCAGATTGGTCAGCCCGGTGAGGACGCGCACGCCCCAGTAGTTGGCCGCGTACTTGTAGATGGCGCGTCCGCCCAAGGTGCGCGAGCCGTACACCGCAGCCGGGCGCTGCGCTTCGACCACCTCCAGGAAGCGCGGGTACTCGTGCGGATCGTACTCCAGATCCGCGTCCTGGATGATGGCGTACTCCCCCGTGCAGTGCGGAATCGCCGTGCGGATCGAGGTCCCCTTCCCCATATTGCGCGGCTGGAAGATCACGCGCATCGCCTCGTACGCGACCGAGCGGAGCAGCGCCGGCGTCTCGTCGGTCGAGGCGTTGTCCACCACGATGATTTCCCGCTCCCAGCCCGGCAGCAGCGGCGCGGTGGCGACCTTCTCCAGGATGGGGAGAATGGTCTCCTGCTCATTGTACGTACAGATGATGACGGAGAGACGTTGCTCTGTCATCATCAGCCCCCGCTCAAGCCCCGCGCCGCGAAGAAGTCCGCGAAGACCTGCAACATATAGCCGAGCCGCGCGTCATCCATCCCCGGATAGACGCCGATGAAGAAGGCGCTGCGGAGCACGCGGTCGGTCTCCGTCAGCGGCGTGGCGACGCGATGGCGCATCTGGCGATAGCCCGGCTGGTGCAGGATATTGCCCGCGAAGAGATAGCGGGTCTCGACCTTGCGCTCGCGCAGGTACTGATTCAGTTCCTGGCGCGTGAAGGGCGCCGATTCGCGCACGGCGATGGTGAACGCGAACCACGCCGGATCGGCCTTGGGGCTGGCTTTCGGCAGGATGAGGTACGCTTCGTAGCGCTGCAATCCCTCATATAGAATACGGAAGTTGCGCTTCCGGGCCGCGATGAACGCGGGCAACTTCTGCAACTGGGGCAGTCCAATCGCCGCCATAACATCCGTCATCTTCAAGTTGTAGCCGATCTCGGTGAAGTAGTAGCGATGGTCATAAGGTTCATCGAGGCCCGGAATCTCCCACTCGAAGCGCCGATTACACGCGCCGTTCTTCTCACTCTCGTGCGTGCACCAACAATCGCGCCCCCAATCCCGCAGCGAATGGACGATGTGGCGCAATTTTCGGCTGTCCGTGCCGACCGCGCCGCCCTCCCCCGTCGTGATGTGATGCGCGGGGTAGAAGCTGAAGGTCGAAAGGTGGCCGAACGTGCCGCAGTTAGCGCCATCGTAGCGGCTGCCCAGCGCATCGCAGGTGTCCTCGATCACGTAGAGATCGTGCGCCGCCGCGAACTCCATCACCACATCCATCTCTACTGGATTGCCCAGGATGTGCGGCACGAAGACGGCGCGCGTTCGCTCGGAAAGCGCCGCCTCCAGCAGCGAGACATCGACGTTGTACGTGCCCATCTCGCAATCGATAAAGGCCGGCGCGAGTTGATTTTGGATGATAGGCGCCACCGTCGTGGGGAACGTGGCCGCCGGCGTGATGACCTCGTCGCCCGGCGTAAGGGGATGGTCCAACTGCGGGGAGCACAACGCCGTCATCGCCAGCAGATTGGCCGACGAGCCGGAGTTCGTACACAGGAGGTCCTTCACGCCCACGAACTCCGCCAACTGCTCAGAAAAGGCCGCGACGCGCGGGCCATCGGTGAGCCAGAACTCCAAAATCGCATCAACGGCGCTCTGCATCTCGCGCGCATCGTAGGTGCGCCCACCGTAATTCACGAAGGTCTCGCCGGGCACAAACGGCGCCGGCTGATGGACCACCTGGTAATACTCGGCCACTTTATCTAAAATTTCGCGGCGCAGCTTCTCCGCTCGGATCTCGTCTTTTTTCTTTTCAATTTTCTTCTGGGTCATCCATACCTCCCAATTTTCGCCCCCCTTGCGAAGGTTACCGCAAGGACTTCGATGCCTAACGCGCGATGCACAGTGCAACGTGACTTAACTTAAAAGGTTCTTGACTAACCTTCGCAAGGGTTTTGGTAAGCCCCAATCGTCTGGCGCAAGCCATCCGCCAACGAGGTCTTCGCCTCCCAGTCCAAAAGGCGCCGCGTCCGGCCCGCGTCGGCGGGGATGGCGGACACCTCGCCGGGCCGATAGGGGATCGCGCCGGCCAACATCTGCCCGCGCGCCTCCGTCAACGCCCAGATCCGCGCCACGACCTCGTGGATGCTGCGCAGCGTACCCGTCCCCAGATCTAACGCCTGTCCTTGGATTTGAGACTGGGGCGCCGTGAGCGCCGCGATCAAGCCGGCAACCACATCCGCCACAAAGATGAAGTCGCGTTGCTGTGCGCCGGCGGTCATCCGAAAATCAGCGCCGCTCAGCGCCGCGCGGATCGCCGCCGGGATGAGCGCTTGCGGGCGCTGGCCCGGCCCGTAGACCTGAAACGGGCGCATCCAGACGATGGGGGCACGCCAGGCGTTGTACGCCGCGCGGGCGAAGGCCCAAGCGGCGACCTTTGACGCGCTGTACGAGTTGAATGGATCTAGGCCCTCGTCGCAGCGGCGCGCGCCGTACTCGTAGGACGAGCCGACCAGCACCATCCGCCGCACCGACCCGACCGCGCGGGCGGCGTCTAAGAGCGCAAGCGTCCCGCCGACGTTGACGCGCAACGCCTCGGCGGCAGGCAAGCCCGGCTGCGTGATCCCCACCGCCGCCAAGTGCAGCAGCGCCGCCGGCCGGCTTTCATCTAAAGCGGCGCGCACGGCAGCGGCAGCGGTGATATCGCCGCCGAAGGAGCGCGCGCCCTCCGGCAGACCATCCCGCTCGCCGGGCAACACCAACGCCGCCACGTCGACGCCTGCCTCTAACAGGCGCTGCGTCAGCGGCCGCCCGATGAAGCCGGTGGCGCCGGTGATGAAAATCGGGGAGGGCAGCGCGGTCTCATTCATTGGGCTATCATCGGGCATCATCGGGCTGGATTTTGCGCCTCGAGATAGGCCGCGTACCAGTCCATCGTTTCGCGCAGCGCGGCCTCGCGCGTCCAGGCCGGCGCCCACCCGATCATCCGATGGATTTTGGAACTGTCCAAGTATTGATCCTTGATCTCATTGCGCACCTCATCCAAAATCAGAGGTTCCAGCGTGGGATGCGGGGAGAGCTTTAGGATGAGGTTCGTCATCTGCCGCACGCTTGTCGGATCATCGGCGCCGCAGTTGAACGCCTCGCCATAGAGCGCCGGATCGGAGAGCGCCTCCGCCACCTGGAGATAGGCGCGGACAGCATCGCGGACGTAGAGATAATCGCGGACGAAAGCGCCATCGGAGCGGATGATGGGCCGCTCGCCTTGCAGCGCGCTGCGAATCGTCCCCGGAATCAGGCGATTCCAGTTGAGGTCGCCGCCGCCGTAGAGATTGGCGCAGCGCGTGATGGCCACGGGGAGCTGGTAGGTGTGCGCGTAGGTCTGGGCGATCAGGTCGGCGGCGCTTTTGGAGACATCATAGGGATGCCGGCCCTGCAATGGCATATCCTCGGTGTAGGGCAGGACATCCTGCGTGCCGTAGGCCTTGTCGCTGGAGGCGATCACGACGCGCTGCACGGTGGGAGTGCGCCGCGCCGCTTCCAGCGTGACCCACGCGCCCTGGATGTTGCTCTCGAAGGTCGAGAGCGGCGCGCGGTTGGCGATCCCCACGATGGTTTGCGCCGCCAGGTGAAAGACCGCGTCGATCTCGTACTCGTTGAGGACGCGCTCCATCAGCGCGTAGTCGGTCACATCGCCGCGCACCACGCGGATGCGGCGGATCGTCCCGGAGCGCACGAGGTGCGATTGGGGCACCGCATCGCGGATCAGGCCGACGACCTCGGCGTGGGCCTCGACCAGCGCTTGCGTGAGCCACGATCCCAACAGGCCCGTGCATCCGGTGACTAAGACGGGCCGCTCGGCCCAAAAAGAAGAGGGGGTCTCATTTATCATAAAACATCTCCGTTTGTAGGGACGTCAGGCACGCCGCAGGCCAAGTTCAATCTACCAAATCTTCCACGGCGCGTCGGTCTCCCAGAGCGAGTTCAGCTCTTGGGCCTCTTTGAAGGTGTCCATCGCCCGCCAGAAGCCCGCGTGCTCATAGACGGCCAATTGCCCATCGCGGGCCAAGTTGTGGAACGGCGCTTGCTCTAGCACCAGATCGTCGCCGCCCTCAAGATAAGGAAGCGCCGCCCGCTCGAAGACAAAAAATCCGCCGTTGATCAGGCGCTCGACCAGGGGCTTTTCGCGGAAGCCGGTGACGCGGCCCGCGCCGTCGGTCTCCAAAATACCGAAGCGCGAGAAGGATTTCGCGCCGGTCATCGTGACGAGCAGCTCGCGCCGGCGGTGATATGCTAGCAGCGCGTGCAGGTCGATATCGGCCACGCCATCGGCGTAGGTAGCGAAAAAGCGCGGGGCATCGACGTAGCGGGCGGCCTTGCGGATGCGCGCGCCCGTCTGCGTGGAGAGGCCGGTATCGGCAAAGGTGATGTGCCACTCGGCGGTGTCATTCGGCGTGAGGAACTTGGGGCCGCTGTTGCCCAGCGTGAGGGTGAAATCTCGACTTTGCCAGTCGTATTCCAAGAAATAGCGCTTGATCATATCGCCTCTGTATCCCAGCGCCAGGATAAAGTCGGTGAAGCCCTGTGCCGCGTAAATCTTCATCACGTGCCAGAGCACGGGCCGTTCCCCGATCTCGACGAGCGGCTTGGGGATCGTCCGATCGCCCATCCGCGTGCCCTTGCCGCCGCAGAGAATAATCACCGGTATAGATTTTGGCGTCACGTTGATCTCCGTTTGTGCTCTTGATTACATTTACATTGCTGCTACATTGCTGATACATTGCTGATACATTGCTGCATTGCATACATCCGAAAGCCCACCGTGGCAAGCGGTGGGCAAACGAGGCTATGGTATCATGGGGAAGGGTTTTGTCAAACGTTAAGTTTGACAGAGGCTAGAAAAGAGGTTAGAATAGAAGTAAGCTGGTGAATCCCAGGAAGTAACCAACCCAATGGATATTTCCCAAGCTACACAACGAGAATCGGGAGGATGCAAACGCCTTCACAGGTACAGATGCACAATTCGGGAACGATCAGAGTATAACGTCATACGAATAATTTCTGATTAAGCCCTAAAACTCCTAGCGTTAGACGCAAATCTCGAGACCTGGCGCTTGCTGGTCGATTCCCAGCAACCAGGTCTTTTTGTTGCTTGGCAATGGGTAGACCTTAGGAAGTTCCAGAAATTAAAATCTTCCGAACATGACGTTTTTTATGAGGAAACCGCCTATATTTGGGAGTTTGTTATCTTGGAACGGCCTTATGCATTCATTATCAACGTTAACGCGAAGTAAGGGAGGTGAAACGAGAATGACCTATGTGACGCGACGTTCAGGAGAATCGTTTAACAGCATGTTTAAACGATTTCGTAAGCGCGTGAATCGCGACCGCATTAAGAGCGAATTACGCAAGCGACGTTACTTCATCACCAAGGGTGAGAAAGATCGCATCGCGCATCGCAAGGCGGAGCGGAAAGCCCGCCAGAGACTGCGCAAGAATCAAAGTCGAAACCGCTGGTAGCCTAACAGCGAGTGCACCCACGAGACGGGGCAAATGTATGAGATGATTCATACATTTGCCCCGTCTTGTGTTATCAACTTTGCCGCATTCTGCTCCGCACGTCTAACTGGGTATACTGGAGGATACTGGGGTATAATGGAAAAGGTAACCGTTTAGTTTCATGAGCAAGCCGGGGGCAACGCACTTACGTCAGAGCTAACGTATATCTAACGCAGTCCCTAACCATTTTTCAGGCGCAAAAGTGCGTTGCGCCTCACAGGACTAAACAGTTATTGGAAAAGGAAGCGCACTATCCATTTAACTGACCTAAGATAATCCAAGGGAGGCAAGGTGCAGATGAAAAGAAGAATTTTTTCGCTTGTGGGGACAATTTTGATCGCCGTTATCGCCATCGGCGCGCTG
>JBKHCQ010000226.1:0-6168 GCA_046541755.1 Anaerolineales bacterium
CTGCTCCATTTGCTTAATCTGCTGAGAGATAGGCATAAAACTGTCGGGTAGATAGGTTATATCATACAAAAGCGCGTGAGCCAAGAATCTGCGCCCACGCGCTCAGCCAACCCACTTGATCAACCCGTCAACTCATCCACCGAGATGACCGCATCCCCCAGGTGCCGCGCGCTCTTGGTCCAGACATCATAGTATTGCTCGCGCGGTTTGAAGCCCAACACGTCCTGCGGGCAGTGCTCGACGCAAAGACCGCAGCCCTTGCACAACGCCTCATCCACCACCACGCGCTGCTGATCATCAAACGTCAACGCGCCGGGCTTCGGACACCACTCCATACAGACGCCGCACCCAATACAATCCTCTATCCGCAGCGGGATCGAGACGACGAAGCTGGGCACACCGCCCCATGCCACCTCCGGCGCGCGGATCGAGGCGCAATACGAATCGCAGTTACATAGCCAGATCACGTTCGCATCCCACAGCCAACCCACGCTCTGGAAAGCGCCGCGCTCCCGCCAGGAGACGACCAACTCCTTGGCCTGCTCCTTGGAGATGGGACGGACTTCCTGCTCGGTAGTGTCGCGGAAGTAAATCTCCGCTGCCATATTCATCGCGATACAGCGCCACTTCGGCTCGTCGTCCGGCTCCATAACATGATGACACAAGCACGGCATCAGCGCCATCTCATTCGCCAGATCGATAATCTGAAAAGCCGATTCGGCATCCGGCAGCGCCTGCATCCCGTGCAACGTCTTCGCGAACCAATTCAGCAACGTGCGATTGACAAATCCCAACGACCTATCAACATAATCCGGCGCTTTGGATTTGACCATCTTCAGACCGGCCACGATAAAGGCGTGCAAATTGTGGTTCACGATCTCGCGCGCCAACCCCATCGCCCTGATCCGGTGCTTCTCCGGCTCCAGATACCAAAGTTTATGCGCATTGTGCTTCCCACACGTTAAACACATCTCCCAACTCCTCATCCACGGTATACACAGTATATATCAATCCGAATGGACATTACCCATATTTTAACCAAATTCCCGCTAAACTCAATCCCCCGCTTTCTATCATTGCGCCCGGTTGCGCCCGGTTGCCACAATTGCGCCCTTGTGTACAATACCCCTATGACAATTCAACGTTTGCCAATCTATCCCAGTTCCGAGGTGCTGTTTCCCGGGCAAGTGCTTCCGCTCTATCAAGACGACGGACACATGGCGCACATCATTCGCCGCCACCAGCAAAAGCAGCGCCCGATGGGCATCGTCTTTATCGAGCAACCGCAGCGTCATACTTTTTCAACGGTAGGAACCCAGGCCCGGCTGATCAACTTGACCGAGCGGGTGAAGTACAACGCTCAAGTGACCGTCGCGGTCGGCCAATCCCGCTTCCGCATCCTCCAACTCCACCAGGATCACGACTATATGGAAGCGACCATCGAGACCTGGCCCTGGCTGGAGACCCCGGCCCCCGATTGGGCCGTGATCAACACCGTGGGCGAGTATCTGCGCCGCTACATCGAAGCGCTGGCCGATTCGCTGCCGCCGACGCTTTTCCCGGACGCTGTCGCGCCCAACGTGGCGACGTTAGGCGTCTTAGCGGCGGTGATCCTCCAACTCCCCCCGGGCGATAAGCAACGGCTGCTGGAACTCCCCACCGCGCAAGCGCTGCTCCACAACGTGCTCAAACATCTTCGGATCTACGTTCCGCTGGCCGAAAAATTGGCCCAGATGCTACCCCCTACCCTCGAGACCTACGAAAACATCCTGATGAACTGACGCGCCCCCACCCTAGGCCCCAGGAGGAGCCACAAGCATGAAACGAGACATCCGCTGGTACGATTTCATCACCATCAACATCTTCTTTTTGGGATTGACCGCCCTCTCCCAGACGATGGTGCCCTTGATCCTGCCGCTGCTCGTGCAAGAGTTCGTGGGCAATCTGCAAAAGGGCGCCTACTTGGGCGTCCTGCGCCTCTGGAGCTTGATGGTGGCGCTGCTGGTGCAGGCCCTTTCGGGCATGCTCTCCGACCGCTGCACGCTGCGCTGGGGCCGCCGCCGGCCCTTCGTCTTTGTCGGCACAATCAGCGCCATCCTCCTCATCGTGGCCGTGGGCTTCACCTCCGAGATGGAGGGCATAGCCGGCTACTGGATCCTCTTCATCGTGACGACCCTGCTCCAGGCAGCGGCGAACATCGCGCACGGCGGCGTCCAGGGCCTTATCCCCGACATCGTGCCTAAAGAGATGCACGGGCGCTTCTCCGGCATCAAAGCGCTCTTGGAAGTCCCCGTGCCGGTGATTTTAGTTGCCTTCACCATCGCGCCCTTCATCAGCCAGGGCAATATGTGGGGCGGCATCTTCGTGCTGATCGGGATTCTGACCGTCACGCTGGCGATCACGATGTTGGTGCCCGAACGCCCGCTTCCCCCGCCCCAGACGCCCTTGAACTGGATACCATTTCTGCGCCTCCTGCTGATGACGGGCATCTTCACCGGCATCATCCTAGGGATGGGCGAACTGATCTCGCTGACCGCGCGCTTTATCGATGCCCAGGGCATCGACAATCTGCGCGCGCAACTGGTAGTGATGGGCGGCATGGGCCTCATCGCGATGAGCACCGCCGTCATAGGCGGCGTCACCGCCGGCGTGCGGATCTCGCTGGATCGCAAGCAACGACAGCGCGTCCCCTCATTTAGATGGTGGGTCATCAATCGCTTGGCCTTTTTGATCGGGGCGTTCAACCTGGCGGGCTTCGCCGTCTACTTCTTGCAAGCGCGCTTGGGCTTCACGCGCGAGACAGCCGCCGAACCCGCCAGCCGGATGATGATGTTTGTCGGCGTCTTCATCCTGCTCTCCGCCCTGATCAGCGGCTGGCTGACGGACCGCTTTGGCCGCAAGCGCATCGCGGGCCTCAGCGGGCTGTTAGCCACACTCGGCATCTTAGTGATGCTCGCCGCGCCCAATCTCACGTGGATTTACATCGGCGGCTCGATTGTCGGCCTGGGCACAGGGATGTTCTACTCGGCCAACTGGGCGTTAGGCGCCAGCTTAGTCCCCAAAGAGGAGGCCGGGCGCTATTTGGGCGTCTCGAACCTGGCGGGCGCGGGCGCGGGCGCCGTCGGCGCTTACATCGGCGGGCCGATCGCAGACTTCTTCACCGTCAACGCGCCACAGTGGCCGGGCCTGGGCTACCTCCTGATCTTCGCGCTCTACGCCGTCCTCTTTATGCTCTCCGTCGTCATCTTGCTAAAGGTCGAGGAACCGGCAACGAACAGCCCCCCATCCATGCTATAATCAGAGGCATAAATCATTTAGCAACCCTTGCAAAGGTTCCGCGCGACCATCAAATAACAGGGGCTTGTGGCCCGACCTCAAGCTTTTATTACCCATATTACCCATATTACCCAAGAAATCATCAACCTTCGCGAGAATAAAACAAACCAAGAAAGGCAGCTTCCAATCGATACACAAATTATCCTGACGCACGAAAACGCGGATTTTGACGCCATCGCCAGTTTACTGGGCGCGCACAAGCTCTATCCCCAGGCGCACCCCGTCCTGCCGCACCGCATCAACCGCAACGTCAAATCCTTCTTGGCCCTCTACGGCGCCGAGCTGCCCTTCATCGATCCCGAGAGCCTCACGCGCGGGCAATACATCCAGCGCGTGATCTTGGTCGATACGCAGAGCCTGACCTACGTGCGCGGGATGAGTCAGGAGATCCACGAGGTGCTCATCATCGATCACCACGAGCCGCCGGAACCCGGCGCGCTGCCGGAGGGCTGGCGCTTCCGAGGCGAGAAGTTAGGCGCGGCCACGACGTTGATCGTCGAGACGCTCTCGTCGCGGCTGATTCCCATCACGCGCCTGGAGGCGACCCTGCTGCTCACCGGCATCTACGAGGATACCGGCGCGCTGACCTACAACTCGACCACGCCGCGCGATCTACGGGCGGCCGCCTGGCTATTGGATCATGGCGCGAATTTGGACATCGCCTCGGATTTTTTGGAGCACACGCTCACCGCCACGCAATTGCAAATCTACGACGACCTCCAGGAACACGCCGAGACCTTGGACATCGACGGGCATCCCATCGTCATCTCGTGGGCCATCTCGCCGCCCCACACCGATGAGGAGGTCTCGACGCTGGCTCACAAACTGCGCGAGTTGCTCGATCCCTCGGCGCTCTTCATCCTGGTCGAAGCCAGCGGGAACACCCAACTGGTGGCCCGCAGCGCCACCGATGACATCAATGTCGCCGACGTGGCCGAAACCTTCGGCGGCGGCGGGCACGACCGGGCGGCGGCGGCGCTCATCCGCCAACGGGACGCCCAAGAGATCTTCACGGAGTTGAAAGAGCGTCTGCCCTCGTACATTCAACCGCGCGTCAAGGTCGCCGATCTGATGTCGCACGGCGTCCGCGTCGTCCATCCCGACGACGACATCGCCGACGTCGCTCAGCAGATGCTCCGCACCGGCCACGAGGGCTTCCCCGTCGTCGCGCGCGGCGAGCAGCAAGTGCTCGGCCTCGTCACCCGCAACGCCGTCGACCGCGCGCGCCAGCACCGCTGGGACGATCAACCCGTGAGCCGCATCATGCAAGAGGGCGCGGTGACCGTCACGCCGGAGGATTCGGCGGAGCGCGTGCGCACGCTGATGATCCAGACCGGATGGGGCCAAATCCCCGTCCAGGAGCGCGGGGAAATCACCGGCGTCGTCACCCGCACCGACCTCATCCGCATCCCCCCCTCCGAGCAGGAGACCGAGCGGCAGCGCATCGCCCGCAAGATGGCCCACGCCTTCACGCGCCCACTCCTGATGCTCATCTGGCACATCGGCTGCCTGGCCGCCGAGCAAAATCACACCATCCACTTCGTCGGCGGCATCGTGCGGGATCTGCTGTTGGATCATCCGCTCTCCGATGTGGATCTGGTCGTCGAGGGCGACGCCATCGCGTTGGGCAACCTCTTAGTCGCGGCGTTCGGCGGCGAAATCCGCACCCACCGCCGCTTCCGCACCGTCAAATGGCTGCTGCCGGCGGATATATGGGATCGCGTCCTCGAGGCGCCCCTGGAACACAAGCCAACCGAGCCGCCTTATATCGAAGAAAGCGCGAGCGACGGCGAAACCGAGTCCGAGGGGCTGGGCCTGCCCGATTTCATCGATCTGGTCACCGCCCGCACCGAATTCTACGAGCATCCCACGGCGCTCCCGCTCGTCGAGAGCAGCTCCATCAAGCAAGACCTCCACCGGCGCGATTTTACCATCAACACGCTGGCCATCCGCCTCGACCCCCAGCGCTGGGGCGATCTGTTGAATTTCTACGGCGGAAAATCGGATTTAGAAGAGGGCGTGATCCGCGTGCTGCACAGCCTCAGCTTCATCGACGACCCCACGCGCATCCTGCGCGCCGCGCGCTTCGAGGCCCGCCTGGGATTCCAACTAGATCCGCGCAGCGAGGATCTGATCTCCGAGGCGCTGCCGATGCTCGCGCACATCACGGGCGGGCGCATCCACCACGAGCTGGACCTCATCTTCCACGAGGCCAAGCCGGAGGCCGCGCTCGACCGTCTGCAAGAGCTGGGCGCGCTGCAAGAGATCGACCCGGCGTTGACCTCCGATACATGGCTGCACGAGCGCTTCGCTCGCCTGCGAGCGATGGACTTGGCCGCCTGGGAGCTGATCGCCGACCAAGAGAGCCAAGAGGACGAAGAGCTGCGCCGCGTGCTCTCGTGGTGTCTTTTCCTTTACCGCTTAGATCCACCGGCCATCGAGCGCATCGCCGACCGGCTCCTGATGTCCAGTCGCGTCACAGACCTGCTCGAACAAGTACCCGATCTGCAAGAGACGTTAGCCGACCTGCCGACCCACAAGCGGCCCAGCGAGATCGTCGCGCAATTGACGCCCTACTCGCCGGAGATCTTAGCCGTCGCGTGGCTGGTGAGCGACGATCCTGACATCCGCGCGCCGGTGGCCCACTACGTCAAGGAATGGCGCGCGGTCGAGCCGCTCTTAGACGGCTACGATCTTCAGGAGATGAATCTCGAGCCGGGGCCGGTGTATCGCAAGATCTTCGACGCGCTGCGCGCCGCCCGCTTGGATGGCGAAATCTCCACCCGCGAGGAGGAACTCGCGCGGGTCAAGCGCTGGCTGCGCGAGCACGAT
>JBKHCQ010000227.1:0-6151 GCA_046541755.1 Anaerolineales bacterium
AATCGCGCCGACGACCATAAAGACCAAGCCCAACACCCCGGCCACGAGCCGCCCCGTCAGCTCCAAGATGAAGCTGACCAGCCAAAACATCGCGTAAAAGGGCCACAGTAACCACGGCACCGGGCGCCTATCCTTCTTCCGACTGGACATCGTTTGTCACCTCCTTCAAGAATAAGTTGAAAGTTACAGGTTGCAAGTTGAAAGTTACCAGGTTGCAAGTTGAAAGTTGTAATTGAGCGAATTTGCGTAATCCATTTGTTGCTTTGTCGCTTTGCTGTTTTGCTGCTTTGTTGTTTTGTTGCTTTGTTGCTTTGCCGCGAGCAGCGTCATAGCGCCGCTTCCAACTCCCGCGCCAGCGAGAAGCTGTACGCCTTGTACCGCTCGGCGTCCTGCGGATCGCGCGAGCGCCAGATGCGAATGGGCATATACTTCTGGATTTCGTAGAGCAGGTAGAAGCGGCGGCGGATCTGCGCGGGCGGCGATGTATCGCGGCGGAGGCCATAGCCGCGCCAGAAGGCCGGCTCGCTGATGCCGCAATAGTCCAGCACGGCGAACTCGATCTCGACATCGCCCCACAACGCCCGGTCAAAATCGACCAGGCCGGTGACATTGCCCGCCTCATCGATCAGGATGTTCTGCGCCCAGACGTCCATATGGAGCAGGCGCGGCGTCACCGGGCGCTCGAAGTGCGCCTGATGCGCGTCCAACAGCGCGCGGAAGACATCCGCCTCCGCCTCGGTGTAGGCCCCGCACGCCACGACATCATCCAGCAGATTGTGCCACATCACGCGGAAGGCATCCGCCCACGTCGGCTGCGGCGTCATAGGTTGATGCGCGCCTAAGTAGCCGTAGCGCGGCGGACTGCTGCCGTTGCTTGTGTTGCTTGCTGTGATAGCGTGAATCTCCCGCAGTTGCTCGCCCACCTGATGCAGCGCGCGGTCTCGTTGCGCGCGGGTCAAGCCCGGCGCATCGCTCAGCGGCGCGCCGGGCAGCGCGCGCATCAGCAGATAATCGCGGGGGATGCGCGTCCGACTAAAGTCGTAGCCGACGATCTCCGCAACGGGCAGATTGGTCTCGGCGCGAAGGCGGTCGTGCAGTTCCGGCTCCTGACGCATCATCCGCCGCTCGTAGAAGAGAAAGCCCGCGTCATCCGGCGGCGCGATGCGCAGCACCAAGCGCCCGCGATCCGCATCGACCCAGAAGGAGGCGTTGTGCTTGCCCGTCCGCACCGGCGAAAAGCGCAGCGCATCGGGATCGGCGTCGATGTGGGATAGGGTCAATTCGGCAAGGGTGTCAGTATCCCAAGAAACGGCCGTCATCATCCCCTAGGCGGCCTCCGCCTGCTGATCAGGCGATGCTTCTTCAGGCGCCTCATATTCGGCCAGGGATGTATCCAATGCCGTCGATGCGTACATCTGGCGAATCCACAGCCACGTCGCCGCGCTGCCGAGCACCATGGCCGCGATGCCGATCAAACCGGCCTCCGGGCCGAACGCGCCGCCCGTCCACGCGGCGGGGCCGCCCTGCTCAATCGCGATGAAGGTCGCGCCGGGCGCGTTGCCGCTCACGGGGAAGCCGAAGACAACGCCCTGGAAGAAGTTCCAGGTGATGTGCAGGCCAATCGGGATAGCCAATTCGCCGGTCAGGATGTAGCCCAGGCCTAAGAAGAGGCCCGCGAGCATGATGTTGAAGGAGCTGATCCACGTGGCGTTGGGATTGCCGGCGTGCGCCAGGCCGAAGAAGGCCGAGGTCAACGTCCAGGCGGCGATAATCGCGCCGCGCGAGGTCAGCAGCGATTGCAGGCCCTCGCTGATGTTGAGCAATTGGTAGCCCCGGCTGAGCAGCTCCTCGTAGATGCCCACGCCCAAATAGGCGCCAACGTAAATCAGCACGCTGCCCACGAACGAAATCTCGAAGCGCGGGGCGACGAAGAAAGTGTCGGTGATCGTGATCCAGCCGGCCAGCCACTCCACCAGAAAAATCCCCGCCATCAGCGCGCCGCCCAATCCCAGCCCAAAGCCGAGATCGCGCCACCACGCCGCGTCAAAATGGAAGCCAAAATCGCGCACCGGGCGGCGATCCAAAAAGCGCGCGGCCAACACCACGCTGATGCTGATCGCGACCAGACCGCCCAATCCCGTGAAGAGCATAAAGAATGGCGAGGACGTGAGCGCCGCCTCGACTTGCGAGGGATCCACGCCGCCCGGCTGGTCATACTGGCCCATTGCGACGATCATGCCGGGCACGCCGCTGGCACAAATTAAGAACACCATAAAGATGATCATCTGGGCGATGAGTCGCCATAGCGCGCGCACGCGCTGTTCTTCTGCGTTCCAGAAAATATGTTTTATCATAAAAATCTCCTTCAAGAATTACGAATTTGGAATTGCGAATTCAGAATAAAGAATACTATTTGCATTAATAGTTATCTTTAGCACACAATCAGGAAAATCACACACGAGGCTCAAATAGAACTGCAAAATTCCCGCCCATAACTAAATTCCAGTTACCAAGCTAGAGGAACGGCCTAACCTTCCGGGAAGCTATAAAGTGCTTCTCCAAGCCAACATTGCTATGCCGGCGCTGTGATCTGCCATCGAAGGCCTCCCGGAGCTTCCCGGAAGTGATTAATCGCCGCTCAACTCCCGCACCTCGACGCTGCCGATGGCGAGGTCCACGGTGATTTCGGCGTGGGACTCGGCCTCGTCGTAGCCGGGCGAGACGTAGGCGTCGCCCTCCTCGCGATAGGAGGCGGGGAAATCGCGCCCGACGAGGGCGGTGTCGGGATCGATGCGCACGGCGGCGCCGCGCGGGATCTCGATGACGATCTGCCCGATGGCGCCGTCGACGTCCAAGGTGTAGTCGCCCGCCGGGGGCAAGGCGACGGCGGTGCTCCCCACGGCAAAGTCGATGGTCGCATCGTCCAGATTCAGGTCGCTGAGGTCGAAGCGAAACTCCCCCACGCCCAGATCCGCGTTCAAGGTGAGCGCAGGTCGCGGGTTAAGGCTCAATTCCCACGCCGGCGACGCGCCGCTCTGCGGGGTGAACTGGGCGAACAAATTCTGCGAGGTCAGCGAGAAAATCGCCTCGTCGCCGACCTTGTCGTAGTCCTCGTGGATCGTCTCGCCCTTGAGGTGATGGGCCGTCCCCGCTACCAGATCGGTCGAATCTGCCAGCGCATCCACGATAATCCGGCCCGCGCCGCGCTCCAGATGGATCGTGGCGCGCGCGGCGTCATCCAGTGGATGACTGATCTCCAACGTCTGCTCCGCACCAAATCGAGCGGGCGCGGCGGTGAGCCACACGGCGCCGACCAGCACGGCCACAATCAACGCCCCCGCGATGATCTGGCCCCAAATCGAGTCGTCGCCGAAGATCAGTTCGATGCCCCAGGCGATGAGTAGGACGGGCCACAGGCGCAGCAGCGTCCCCCACGAGTGCCAGGCAAGCACGCCAAGGTTGTTCAGCAGAAAGATGACGCCCAATCCAATCAACAAAATCGGGCCGACGATACTCTCGCGTTCGTGTCGCTCGTTCATGTCAGCTCATATCCCTTGTACGTCGCACGAGCAGGACGATCCCGCCGATGATCAACAACACCGGCCAGAGGATGTCTAAGCTCAGCCAGCTCAGCCAGAAGAGATCCAAATTCCGCAGCAGGAAGAGAATGCCCGCCACGATCAGCGCCGCGCCGATGATCAGGCCGGTTTGGGGATGCGGCGAGCTAATTCCGCGCTGGACATCCCGTCCCATCTGCCCGGCCTTCTCGGCCATCTGGCCGGCGCCGGCGGTGATGTTTCCTTCCAGCGAGCTTTGATCCACCTGGGATTCCTCCGGCATCACCAGCCAGAGAATAATGTAGAGCATCACGCCGACGCCATCGCCCAGCGCCAGCAGGACGAAGAAGAGCCGAATCAGGGTGACGTCTAAGTTTAGATATTGTGCTAATCCGCCGCACACGCCCGCGATCATGCAGTCGTGTTCGCTGCGATAGAGTTGGGTGTTCATGTTCCTCCTCGAAAAATCAGTTGAACGTTACAGGTTGCGAGTTAAAAGTTGTCTGCACTCAGGTCAACGTCAAAGGTCTAAGGCGTCGGCCCTATTCCGGGCGCAGATAGCGATAGATCAGGTAAGCGCCCAATCCGATCAGGGCCAAGGGCCAGAGGTAGCCCAAGAACTGGGCCGCCGAGAGCATGACGAAAAAGCCGATGGTTGCCATCACGGCGGCGGGATAGATGGCCCAGTGCTGCCGGCCTTCCGGCGAGGGCAAGATGTAGACCGCGCCGAAGGTCGCGCCCATCCCCAGCATAAAGACGCCGCCGGCCACGTCGCCTTCTCGGAACATCGAGCTGGCCAGCACGGTCAGCGCGATGGAGAAGAGCGAGCCGGCGGGAATCAGCGCCCACCATTGCTCCGCGTTCGTCGTGAGGTAGATCACGAGGAAGCTCAACCCGATGCTGCCCAAGAAGACAGCGGCGCCCAAATCGCCGGAGGCGCGCGGGAAAAGCTCCTCGTATCCGACTAAGTACGCTAATCCCAGCAAGGTGAAGCCCGGAATGGCCGCCCACCAATCGGAGCGCGAGCTTACAAAGTAGAGCAAAAAGCCCGCGCCCACCAGGCCGAAGATCAAAACCCACACCAAAGGGGCCAGGTTGTTCAAGAGAGGCTGCACATCGATGATATTCAAGTTATCCATCAAGAAGACGATGCCGCCTAAGACAAGTAAGATACCCCACAGAATGTTCCAATCAAAACGTTTCATATTTAATTTTCCCTCCTGTTAGATGAATGATAAATTAGATGCGATAAAGTAAGAGCTTACCCCAGAATCTTCACGGATCCCACGCCCATCTCGATGTGCAGATCGATCTTGTGCGCGGAGTCGTCGTAGTCGGGGGATTGATAATAATCGCCGGTGCGCGGGAAACGGCTCTGATCGACGTGAAAATCGACCAGGC
The DNA here is from genome assembly GCA_046541755.1 of Anaerolineales bacterium. Lineage (GTDB taxonomy): Bacteria > Chloroflexota > Anaerolineae > B4-G1 > SLSP01 > JAAAOZ01. Next base: position 4,959 of record JBKHCQ010000227.1, read on the forward strand.
CGGAATCGGAGCGGATGCGCGCGGCGACGCCGGCCGGCACGTGGAGGCGCACGGACGCCACCCCACCCTTGACGCTCACGCGGGTCAGATCAGTGTGGGCGGGCAGGCGCACCTCGGTGGAACTGGCGCCGGTCTCCAGACTCAGCTCCGCGACCTGCAACTCGGTCAGATCTAAGCGCGCGTCACTGGCGCCGGTCTTCATCCGCAGCGACAGGGGGATCTGCTCGCTCAGGCGGATGTCCCACTCGCGGAAGACGCTCGGCGCCCACGGCATCCAGATCGTCTCGGGGGGCGTGCTCAAATGGAGCGTCACCTCGTCGCCCTCCCGCCGGATACGATGGTTCATCCCGCCGGAGAAGGCGCCCTCCAGAAGCGCATCGGTCTCTGTGCCACTTTGCACCCGAAACACGCCCGCGCCCTGATGCAGATGCACCTCGGCCATCGCCACGCCTGCTTCTAAGGGGATGCTCAGGACTTCCGTCTCATACGTCGGCGGGGCGATCACCGATGTCCACAGAATCCAAGCGCCCAGTATGATCAATAACAGCGGCCAGATCAGCTCCCCGATGTTGATTTCAAGAGGCTCAAAGACGCCCAGGTTGTTCAACAGCAGCAGCACGCCCACCATCAAAACGACAATGCCCCAGAAAAGACGACGGTCTCTCATAATTCCCATCTCCAAATCACTCGCGTGAACGGCGTGAGGAAGATGAGGGCCACAAGGCCCGCACCAACATCATAACGCCTAACGCGATCAACAGCACGGGCCAGTACGCGCCCAAGAAGGCAAACGGCCCGAAGATCGAGGCGAAGATGACGAAGAGCACGCCGCTGACCAAGAGCGTCTCCAAACCCTCGCGAATGCTCTTCATCTTGCCGCCCAACACGCCGGCTACAATATGGCCGACCCCGGCGAATCCGGGAATCAGCGCCCAAACGTAGGCCCAACTATCCCAGTTTCCGGTGGCATTCTGCCAATAGAGGATGCCGCCGATGCCGCCCACGATGCACGCTGGCACGGCCATCTCCGGTTCCCCGGTCAACAGCCCGATCAAAAACAGCCCACATCCGACGGTGATGATGATCAAGGGCCAGGTGAAGGCCACATCGAACATCACGCGCATCTCGGGAAAGAGACGAAAAATCAAAAAGAGGATCCCCAACAAAATCAAAAGCAACCCACCGATCAAACT
>JBKHCQ010000228.1:0-6145 GCA_046541755.1 Anaerolineales bacterium
AAACCTTGCGAAGGTTGCGAGTGAATTTCCTCGCAATGTAGCCTAAGATGGATCAGGGGCCTGTGGTGTGAAGCGTTTTCCCCAACCTTCGCAAGGGTGAGTTATTTTATTCACCAAACCCGAGAGGAGACAAAACTATGACCGAAACAACCTACGATCTGGCTATCTTGGGCGCGGGGCCGGGCGGTTACGTCGCGGCGATCCGCGCTGCCCAACTGGGACTGAACGCCGTGGTGATCGAGCGCGAGCATCTGGGGGGCGTCTGCCTCAACTGGGGCTGCATCCCCACCAAAGCGCTGCTGCGCAACGCCGAAGTCGCGCGCCTGATTGAGGGCGGCGGGCGCGAGTTCGGCTTCGAGGTGGACGATGTGCGCCTGGACTTCGGCGCGGCCATCGCCCGCAGCCGCAAGGTCGCCGGGCGCTTAGTCAAAGGCGTCGAGGCGCTGATGAAGAAGAACAACATCGAGGTGATTTGGGGCTCCGGTAAGTTGACCGACGCCCACACCATCGAGGTCGATCTCTTGGATGCTGATGACGGCGGCACACAGACCGTCACAGCCGAGCATATCATCATCGCCACAGGCGCGCGCGCCCGCTCGATTCCCGGTGTGGAGATCGACGGCGAGCGCGTGCTCTCCTATCGCGAGGCATTGGAGCGGCGCGAGGCGCCCGCCTCCGCCATCGTCATCGGCGCCGGCCCGATTGGCCTGGAGTTCTCCACGGTCTGGGCCGCTTACGGCGCCAAGATCAAGGTGGTGGAGATGATGGAGCACATCCTCCCCGCCGAGGACGAGGAGGCCGCCCGCGTGCTCGACCGGCAGCTCCGCCGGCAGAAGATCAAGACCCTCACCGCCACCCGCGTCGAAGGCGTCGAGACGACCGACGAGGGCGTGCGCGTGCACGTCAGCAGCGAGGATAAAGAGGGCAACGAGACCACCGACACGCTGGAGGCCGAAATCGCCTTGGTCGCCATCGGCGTCCGGCCCAACAGTGAGAACCTGGGCCTGGAGGCGGTCGGTATCGAGACGAATCGCGGCTGGATTCAGGTCGATGACCGGATGCGCACCTCCGTGTCCAACATCTACGCGATTGGCGATGTGAATGGACGCATGCCGTTGGCGCACGTGGCGTCCGATCAAGGCATCTTGGTGGTGGAGACGATTGCGGGGCGGGAGACGGCGCCATTTGACGTCAACCGCATCCCCCGATGCACCTACACCTCACCTCAGGTGGCTTCCTTCGGTCTGACCGAGGCGGAGGCCACAGAGCAGGGCCACGAGGTGCAGGTGGGCCAATTTTCATTCTTGGCCAATGGCAAAGCGCTGGGCGTGGGCGAGAATCGCGGCTTCGTGAAGATCGTCGCGGACGACGTGACCCATGAAATCTTAGGGGCCGTCATCGTCGGGCCGGAGGCGACGGAGCTGCTGCCGGAGCTGGTGCTGGCGGCCAACGCCGAGCTGACGCCGGAGGAGATCGCGCGCACCGTCCACGCCCACCCGACGCTCAGCGAGGTCGTGATGGAGGCCGCGCACGCTGTCTTTGGCCATAGCATTCACGGCACGTGATTTTTTAGCAAAAGTACTAGCTACCGGACACTTTTTCCAAGACCACTCTTAATCAGCAGATAGAGCAGATGTAAGCAGATTAGATTTTTGTATCAATTAGGCTATCTGATTATCCATCTGCTCCATCTGCTTAATCTGCTGAGATAGAGGCATTCTCTATCTTGCAGAACTTTTGTTCTATGAAATTTCAGTCGAAAAACGTTGGCTTTTTTTCGTCAAAATGACTGCAAAACGATCGTTATGGCACCTCAAAATCACTAATTGGGGCTGTCTATAGACTTGTGTAGGGTAGCGAAATAGAGGCATAAAACTGTCCGGTAGGTAGGCAAAAGTACATTGGAAACCCTTGCGAAGGTTCTCGGAAGCCCTGGTAAACAGCTTGACCTGCTTGCTGCGTCTAATACGTGCTGTTTGAGGTCACTTGCGCAACCTTCGCAAGGATAGGCTGATAGGTTTTCCTCGATGACAAACTCACAAATTGCGACATTTTCTTCCGCCCGCGCGATGCCCCCATACTGGGCCGTGCATTTCGAGGTGGCGCACCCGCCCGCGCCGGGCGCTTTTATGCTGGCCGATCTCGGCGGGCCGCTGCGGGAGCCGCTCTTCCCGGCGCTCATCGAGGAGGCGGGCTTCACCACGATGGCGCCGCCCGGCCATCCCGCGACGCGCCTGCTCCCCGGCGCCGAGGTTGATATGCTTGGCCCGCTGGGGCGCGGCTTCCACATCGATGAGCTGACCTCGCGCCTGCTGTTGATCGCCGAGGCGGCCTACCTGCCGGCGCTGCTCCCGCTGTTAGATGCGACCTCCTCGGTCGCTGTGGTCATCGAGGCGGCGACGCGCGCGCAGATCCCCGCGTCCCATCGCTTTCCCCCGGCGGTCGAACTCTACTTGGTCACCCGCGACGGCTCGACCGGCTATCTCGGCCCGCTGGAATCGGATGATCCCGCGCCGGCCGATTTGCAGCGCGCCGCGCCCAAGTTGCGCGAGTTGCTGACCTGGGCCGGCTGCATCTGCCTGGCGTTGGAACCCTCGCGTTATCCAACGCTGGCTGGGATGTTGCGCGAGGCGCGCCTCCAGCCTCGTCGCGGCCTGGCCCAGGCGTTGATCCGCGCGCCGATGCCGTGCGGTGTGGGCGTCTGCGAGGTCTGTCGCGTGGCGACGGAGCAGGGCGAAAAGCACGCCTGCGTCGATGGCCCGGTCTTTGATCTGCTGGATCTGACAACCGGGCGGGAGGTGTAGACGATGTTGATCGAGTTGGCTCCCCGCCACAAGTACGGCCTCCCCATTACCGCGCCCGTGATGCCCGCCGCCGGGGCCTTTGGCTACGGCGACGCCTATCGCGACCTGATCGCGGTGCATGATCTGGGGGCCATCGTTACCAACCCGGTGAGCTGGCGGCCCCGCCACGCGGCGGGTGGGCCACGGGTCGTCATCCACGACGAAAGCTTCCTCGTGCACACCGGCCACCCCAATCCGGGCGTGCGCAAGGTCGTGCGGCAGCATCGGCAGGGCTGGGAGCACTTGGATGTGCCTATCATCGTCCATCTGCTGGCGGCCACGCCGTCCGATGTGGCGGAAGCCGCCGCGTGGCTCTCCGGCGTGCACGTCGTCGCGGGCCTCGAGCTGGGCCTGGCGGCGGATGTGACATCGGAGCAGGCGGCCATCTGCCTCGATGCGGCGCAGACTGAGGGCGATTTGCCCGTCATCGCGCGCGTGCCATTTGGGCGGGTGGGGGAGTTGGCGCCGCTGTTGGTGGAGGCGGGCGCCGATGCGCTCACGTTGACCGCGCCGCCCCGCGCGGTGACGATCATCGATGAGGATGGCGGGCATCGCTTGGTGCGCGGTCGGCTCTATGGGCGGGCGCTCTTCCCGCTGCTGCTGCACGAACTCTCGCAATGGGCCAAAGAATTGCCCACGCCCGTTATCGCCTGCGGCGGAATCGCGACGCCGGCGGAGGCGCAGGCGTGCCTGGATGTGGGCGCGGTTGCCGTTCAGATCGACGCGCTGTTGTGGCGCGCGCCGGGGATGGTGAATGAGATGATCCAGCATTTGGCGGGACTGCCGGAGGTGGATGGGGGTCTCGAACAATAAGTTGCAAGTTACAAGTTGCAAGTTACAAGTTGCAAGTTGCGGGTTTAAAGTTCTCTAAGATTGAGTGTAGGATAAAAAAGCGGTTTGTTCTATGAGAGACGAAGGGCACGGAGAGGAGAATGGCAGCGCAAAAACCTCCGTGCTCTTTGCGTATCTGTATAGCCCTAGATCCCCAGGAGGAATTTGATGCCACCGTTACCCGATTGGAATAATCCAGAGGTGTTCGAGCGCGGGAAGGAGCCGGCGCATGTTTCGTTGGCCCCCTACGCGGATGAGGCGACGGCGCTGGAGGCCGGCGCGTCGCCCTATATTCATCTGCTCAATGGCCCGTGGGCCTTCCATTGGGCGCCGAATCCTGCATCCGCGCCGGCGGATTTTTACCGCTTGGACTTCGATGCGGCGGATTGGGACGAGATCCCGGTGCCGAGCAACTGGCAATGTGAGGGCTACGGGAGGCCGATCTACACGAATGTCCGCTATCCTTTTCCGGTCGATCCGCGCCTGGAGGCGGCGTTCGAGAAGATGCACGCCGCCGGCGATTATGATGATCTGCTGTCGTTGCGGATGCCGCCGGAGGCGTTTGATGTGCCGCTCCGCGTGCCGGAGGACGAGAATCCCACGGGGTCGTATCGCAGGTACTTCCGGGTTCCGGCGGCGTGGACGGGGCGGCAGGTTTTCCTCCGCTTCGAGGGCGTCGATGCGGCGTGCGAGGTGTGGGTCAATGGCGCGTTCGTCGGTTATAGTCAGGGCAGCCGCCTGCCCGCCGAGTTCAATATCACGGAGCAGGTGCGCTGGGGAGACGATAATCTGTTGGCGGCGCGGGTCTATCGCTGGTCGGATGGCAGTTATCTGGAGGATCAGGATTTCTGGCGGCTCAGCGGCATTTTTCGCGATGTGATGCTCTGGTCGGCGCCGGTGGTGCATCTGTGGGATTTTGCGGTCACGACGGCGTTGGACGCGGACTATCGTGACGCGGTGTTGGGCGTGCGCGCGACGCTGCGGAACTCCGGCGCAGAGGCCGCGCGCGGCTATCAGCTTGAACTCAAGGTGAGTGATCTGGAGGATCCCACGTCGCTACCCCCTCACCCGCTGGCCGGTCAGGAGGTGGAGGTCCCGGCGGAAGGTTCCGTCACGCGCGAGGTTTCTCTTCCCCTAAAAAATCCGGCCAAGTGGACGGCTGAGACGCCGCATCTCTACACGCTGCTGCTCACGCTGAAAGATCCCGCCGGGCGGATTGTGCAGGTGGAGCGGACGCGCGTGGGCTTCCGGCAGGTGGAGATTTTGGAGGGGCGGCTGTGCATCAACGGCGCGCCGATCTGCCTGCGGGGCGTCAACCGCCACGAGCACGATCCGGTGACGGGGCACACGGTCTCGTTGGCGTCGATGCTCGAGGACATCCGGCTGATGAAGCAGGCGAATATCAACACGGTGCGCACCTCGCACTATCCCAACGTGGATGTGTGGTACGATCTGTGCGACGAGTATGGGCTGTACGTGCTGGATGAGGCGAATATCGAGTCGCACGGGGTGTGGGATCGGCCCGCGCGCGATCCGGCGTGGCGCGAGGCGATGTTGGCGCGCATCCGGCGGATGGTGGCCCGCGATAAGAATCATCCGAGCGTCATCGTCTGGTCGCTGGGCAATGAGTCGGGCTACGGGCCGAACTTCGAGGCGGGGGCGGATTGGGTACACGCGCACGATCCCACGCGCCCGCTCTTCTACAATCCGGCGGAGGATGATGGGCGCGTGGACTTTATCTCGCCGATGTATCCCTCGGTGGCGCGTTTGGAGCGGATGGCAGATGATCCAGATGAGACGCGCCCGGTTTTCCTCTGCGAATACGCGCACGCGATGGGCAACAGTCCGGGCGGGCTGCGGGAGTACTGGGAGATCTTCGAGCGGCATCCGCGGATGTTGGGCGGGTATGTGTGGGATTGGGTGGATCAGGGGTTGGCGCGGCAAACGGAGGCGGGCGAGGTGTGGTACGCTTACGGCGGGGATTTCGGCGACACGCCCAACGCCTGTGGCCGTAAGGCCCCATGGCCGGAGGATAATAATTTTTGCATCAATGGCGTGGTGGGGCCGGATCGGGCGCCGCATCCGGCGTATTGGGAGTTGAAGAAGATGCACGAGCCGATCTCGGTCACGCCGGTGGATGTGGCGGCGGGTGTGTTTGAGATTGGCAACCGCTATGCGTTTCGGACGCTGGCGGGTGTGCGGATGGTGTGGGCCGTCCAGGCGGATGGGGCGACGTTGGCCGAGGGGGATGTGCTGTTGGCAGCGACGCCGGCCGGTGTGCGGCACGAGGTCTCGCTGCCGCTGCCGGAGATCACGCCGCCGCCCGGCGCCGCGTGCTGGCTGACGTTGCGCTTCACGTTGGCGGCGGATACGGCCTGGGCCGAGCAGGGTCACGAGATCGCCGGGGCGCAGTTTCGCCTGCCCGATCCACCCGCGCCGCCGCCGTTGTCGCTGGACGAGATGCCCGCGCT
>JBKHCQ010000229.1:0-6107 GCA_046541755.1 Anaerolineales bacterium
CCACCGCGCCGCCGACTACTACCAGCAAGCCCGCCTCCCCCGCGACGACTGGCGCGCCATCGAAGACCTGGCCCCCCAACTGGCCGAGTTCGACCTCCGCTGCGCCGCCGGGGAGTACGACGCCGCCGCCCGCGTGCTGCGCAGCATTGACTTCGATTATCTCGATCTTTGGGGCCACTACCACGAGATGATCCGCCGTCACACGCGCTTGCAGGGCAAGTTGATCGATCCGGAGTTGCAGCAAATCAGCGCGGGCAACCTGGGGACGGCCTATCGAAATATCGGTAACGCGCGCCAGGCGATTGCGTACTACGAGCAGGCCTTAGCTGCCGCGCGGGAGCAGGAGGATCGATGGGGCGAAGGCGTGTGGCTGGGCAACCTGGGCAACGCCTACGCGGACTTGGGCCAGACGCAGCGCGCCATCGACTTCTACGAGCAGGCGCTGGCGATTGACCGTGAAGTGGGCTACAGGCGAGGTGAGGGGATTCGTCTGGGCAACCTGGGCAATCGTTACGCGGATTTGGGGGAGACGGCGCGCGCGATTGCGTACTACGAGCAGGCGTTGGCCATTGCCCGCGAGATCGGCGACCGGGCCGGCGAAGGTCGGCACCTGGGCAATCTGGGCTTGGCCTACGCGGACTTGGGCCAGACCCAGCGCGCGATTGAGTTCCACGAGCAGGCGTTGGCGATTCGGCGCGAGATCGGCGACCGGCGCGGCGAGGGGTACAACCTGACGGGCCTAGGCAATCGTTACGCGGATTTGGGGGAGACGGCGCGCGCGATTGAGTTCTACGAGCAGGCGTTGGCGATTCGGCGCGAGATCGGCGACCGGTGCGGCGAGGGGATCGACCTGGGCAATCTGGCGGAGGTGCTGGTGGATGTGGGGCGCCATGCGGAGGCCATCGCGCGGGCGCAGGAAAGTGTGAAAATTGGGGAAGAAATTGGCAGCCCGATGATTTGCAATTGGAGCAACGGGCACATTGCTCTGGCAAACCTTTTCGCCGGTGACTTAGAGCAAGCCCGCGCCGCCGCCGAGGCTGCCTGCGAGTACGACGAGCCGCGGCACAATGCCTACGCGCACGCGCTGCGCGGTCTCATCGCACTGCGGCAGGGCGACGAGGCCACGGCCCGCGCCGCCTTCACGGCGGCCATCGCGGCGGCGGAGGCGCTCTTGGATCACACGCGGAAGCTCTACGGGGCACTGGATGACAAAGGTCTTGCCCTATGCGGGTTGGCGTTGTGCGGGGAACCGGACGCCGTCGAGGGGGCGGTCGCGGCCTTCCGCCAGGCGCGGGAGATCACCTCGGCGCCGGGCGTCGTCGCGGGCATACAACGGCTCGTCGAGGCGTTAGCCGTCGTGGATGAGGCGGGGGTTTTGGCCTCGGTGCGGGAATTGATGTAGGTTGGAATGGCATTCCGACCCCACCATCAAAGACAAAATCTCAACGCAAAGACGCAAGGATGCAAAGGCGCAAAGTTTCTAAAAACTTTTAACTTGCAACGTGTAACTTTCAACTGATTTTTAAGGAAATGACCATGAACAACCAAAATTTGCCGTTGGTGTTGGCGGAGACGATCGCGAGGCGGTATGGCGCGTGGCCACAGGTGACGGCGGCGGCGCTGGGCGGCTCGCACGCGGCCGGGGCCGCCGATTGGGGGTCCGACATCGATCTGTACGTCTATACGACGGCGGAGCTGCCGATGAAGGCGCGCGCCGAGATCGCCACGGCCCGGGCGGAGTACGTGGAGTTGGACAATCGCTTCTGGGAGCCGGGCGACGAGTGGATCGACGCGGAGACGGGCATGCACGTCGATGTGATGTTCCGCAGCGTCGAATGGATCGCGGCCCAACTGGAGCGCGTCTTGGAGCAGCACCAGGCATCCGTGGGCTACTCGACCTGCCTGTGGCACAACGTCGTCGCCTCGCAGGCGCTCTATGATCGCGACGGCTGGTTCGAGCGCTTGCAGCAAGATGCGCGCCGGCCCTATCCCGAGCCGCTGCGCCGGGCCATCATCCAGAAGAATCACCCCATTTTGCGTCGGAACATCTCATCGTATCGCGCGCAATTGGAAAAAGCCGTCGTCCGCAGCGACTGGGCGAGCATCAATCACCGCGCGGCGGCGCTGTTGGCGAGCTACTTCGATATTCTGTTCGCCCTCAACCGCAAGCCGCATCCGGGGGAGAAGCGACTCGTGGCGAAGGCGCTCAAATGCTGCGAGCACGTCCCGCCGGGGATGGCGGAGCAGGTGCAGGCGCTCATCGGCGCGATCGGGGGCGGCGCGCAGGAGATCGTCGAGCGGGCGGACGCGCTCCTCGCCGGCTTGGATGTGCTGCTGCGCGAGGAGGGGTTGATAGAGGAAGAAGGGTAAATAGGCCGACTTTCGGGGAAGCTGTGAACATTCCAACATCAATTTTGGTTTGTAGTCAGCCTCGTAGCGTTTTTCATGGCGTATAACCGCACGCCATGAACCTTCGCAAAGATAAAAATATACTATACAATCTTGCGCGCATTTTAAAAAGACTTGCATTCTAACCGAATTATAATGTATAATAAGGGTAAGAAAGGCGTAAGCTTCGATTAGAGGGCAGCATGCCTGAGAAATTTTGCGCGCCAGCGCCAAGAAAAAAGAAGAAGGAAAAGGGAACAAGTGAGATGACGAAAATTCTGTGTGTGAGTCATGACGAGAGTGTGCGCGGGCTTCTGCGAATCATTCTTGAGCGCAATGGCTACGAATGCATTGCTGCTTCAAATAGCCAGAAAGCGCTTGAGATCCTGCAAACCCAAGCCATCGATCTCATCATCCAAAATCTCTATTGTTCCGGCGGCTGCGAATTCTACACATATCTCCAGCAGGATCGGCACCTCGCCGGCATCCCGATGCTCATTATCACGCCCCTTCACCCCTTCGATCTGCCCCCGGCCTGCCAACCCCTCATCGACGCCCACTATCCCTGTGATTTTATCTCGATGCCCTTCTGCCCCCAGACCATCATCACCAAAGTTCAAACCCGGTTACGATCCTCTAGAAATTCCGCGTCCGGCCCTATCTCATCATCGTACAACATCGACGTCGCGCTCAAGATGGCGGCCTTTTGATAGAGGGTATAGTTGACAGTTATCGTCCCCCCTCTATACTCTTAAATATGATTGACACTATGAACCTCCTGCCGTTTAAGCGCTTGACACTGCGCCTCACGCTTCCCCCTGACGAGGCAGCCGCCCGGTTGGCGCGTGCCATCGATCCCGACGCCGAGGGCCGGATCAGCACGACCCATCTCCCGGCGCGCTATCAAGGCTACACCGATGGACAGTGCTTCCAAATTCGGCGCGTGCTCAACTACCAGAACTTCTTCCTGCCCACCGTCCACGGTACGATTTTTGCGGATGAGCGCGCAGGGGTGAACGGCGCACTCATCCGTGTGACTATCGCCCCGCGCGCCACGACCCTGCTGATGGTCGCGGCCTACGCCTTTCTCACCGCGCAGATCTTCATCCTGGGATTTCAGGACGCGGCGCTGATCCCCGCCGTAATTATCAGCCTGTTGAGCTATGTCCTGCTGGTGGCCGGATTTCGGATCGAGGCGCTCAAGGCCCAGGCGTTCTTGGAGGATATTTTTCGGGGCCAGATCACGTGATATCGAAGAAAGCATAAAAACAAGGTAATTGCTTACAAGGTAATTGCTTACGAGGAGATCAAGGTGCAACGCACTTGGACTTCAGTAACCGTTATGTCTGATACAGTCTATGCCTGGCGATAGGGTCAAAAGTGCGTTGCACCTCAAAAAAGGTTACAAAACAAGGAGACGACTTGATGACAGAGACGAAACTGCCGCACTGGAATTTGACGACCATCTTCCCCGGCTTAGAGACCGCGCCCTTCCAAGAGAGCTTGGCCGCGCTGGAGCGCGAGATCACCAAGTTAGAAGCGCTCTTCGATACAGGCGAGATTATGCTGCGCGCGACGCCCCCGGCCTTGGACGCGACGACCGTCGAGCGCTTTGAGAAAGCGCTCACCCAACTCAACGCAGTGAGCACCCATTTCAATCTCCTGCGGGTCTACCTGTTGGGCTTCATTTCCACCGACTCGCGCAACACCATCGCCCAACAGCGATTGAGCGAGTTGCAACAACAGCAGATGCGCCTCCAGAAGCTCCAGACGCGTTTCACGGCGTGGATCGGTTCGTTGGATGTGGAGGGGTTGTTGGCGCGCTCCGAACTCGCGCGCGAGCACAGCTTCGCCCTGCGCAAGGCTCGCGTCGCCGCCGAGCATCTGATGTCGCCCACGGAAGAGGCGCTGGCGACGGAGTTGAACGTCACCGGTGGGCAGGCGTGGGCCAAGCTCTACAACAACGTCAGCTCGCAGATCACGGCGGAGATCGATCTGGAGGGCGAGCGGCAGACGCTGCCGATGAGCGCGCTGCGCAATCTGGCGCACGCTAAGCGGCGCGAGGTGCGCCAACGCGCCTATGAGGTCGAGCTGGCGACGTGGGAGCAGCACGCGCTGCCCATCGCGGCGGCGCTCAACAGCATCAAGGGCCAGACCAACACGCTGCTCGAGCGGCGCGGGTGGGACGACGCGCTCGCGCTGGCGCTCCACCACAATAATATCGACCGCGCCACGTTGGAAACGATGTTGACGACGGCGGAGAGCTACTTTCCCACCTTCGAGCGCTATTTGCAGGCCAAGGCGCGCCTGCTGGGCGTCGAGCGCCTCGCTTGGTGCGATCTCTTCGCGCCGGTGGGTGAGAGCCAACGGACGTGGGACTTCGAGACGGCGCGCGATTTTATCTTGAAGAATTTCCGCGCCTTCTCGGATCGGTTAGGGGATATGGCGGAGCGCGCGTTCCGCGAGCGCTGGATCGACGCCGAGCCGCGCGACGGGAAGCGCGGCGGCGCCTTCTGCGCTTGGGTCCGCGCGGATGAATCGCGTATCCTGGCCAACTTCCAGCCCGCGTATGGCGGGATGGGCACACTGGCTCACGAGTTGGGCCACGCTTATCATAACTTGGCGCGCGCCAACCGTACCTACATCCAGCGCGAGACGCCGATGACCCTGGCGGAGACGGCCAGCAACTTCTGCGAGATCATGATGCGCGACGCGGCGCTCTCGTCGGCCCCGCCGGCGGAGGAACTGGCCATCATCGAGGCGTCGCTTCAGGACGCCTGCCAGGTCGTCGTGGACATCACCAGTCGCTACCTCTTCGAGAAAGAGGTCTTCGAGCGCCGGCGCGCGCGCGAGCTTGCAGTCGAAGAACTCAACACAATCATGTTGGAGAGCCAGCGCGCCGCCTACGGCGCCGGCCTCGATAGCGACCAGCTCCATCCCTATATGTGGGCGGCCAAGCCCCACTACTACAGTGCCATCTTCTACAACTTCCCCTACATGTTCGGCTTGCTCTTCAGCCTGGGACTCTACGCCCGCTATCGGGAGACGCCGGAGGCGTTTTTGGCCGAGTACGACGATCTACTTTCGGCCACCGGAATGGCGGACGCGGCCACGCTGGCGGCGCGCTACGACATCGACCTCCACGACCCGGCCTTCTGGCGCAGCAGCCTCGATCTGATCGTCGCGGACGTCGACCGCTTCGTCGCCTTAGTCGATGAGCAGATATAACGCCCCAGGTTGATCAGAACCATGGTATAATCCTTCTATCCTTCTATCCCGTCCATCCTAAGAAGGAAATTGATGCACTGCACTACGAACACAAAACTTGCAGCCTGCAACTTTTAACCTGCAACTTGCAACTTTTAACCTGCAACCTGTAACTAATTTTCCAAGGAGCTGATCTATGGAATTGGGGATCATTGGGCTGCCTACCAGCGGCAAGACGACTATCTTCAATACCCTCACCCAATCCGAGCGCCCGACCTCGGCGGCCTCCACCGGCATGTTGGAACTGTTCAGCCTGATCGTCCCGGTGCCGGACCCCCGGGTGGATCGACTAGCCCAACTCTATCAGCCGCAGAAGACCACCTACGCAAAAGTTACTTACACCGACATCGCCGGGCTAGACAAGGACCTGGGGGCGACAGGGTTGAGCGGGCGACTGCGCAACAAAATCGCGCCGATGGATGCGCTGGTGCACGTCGTGCGCGCCTTCGAGA
>JBKHCQ010000230.1:0-6075 GCA_046541755.1 Anaerolineales bacterium
ATCTGCTTCATCTGCTGATTAAGATCGGTCTTGAAAAAAAGTGTCAGGTGGTTAGCATTTGACCTACCTTCCGCATCCTACGCCGACAGACCCATCGCGAGATCGAGATACTCGCTCTTGACCAACGCGGAGGTCGGCACGCCGATCAGATCCAGCAAATCGCTGATGAGGGCGGCTTTGCGCTCGGCGTCCTGACGCGACCAGGTGCGGCTCTTAATCTCCAAATAGGTGCCGCCGCCTTTCGGCTCGGTAATCCGATCAAAGTTGATGGAGAAATCGGTATCGCCGTAGCGAATGTGGAAGCGCCGTCGCTCCTTGTGCACCTCGAAGATGCTCTTCGGCTTGAAGTACTCGCCGTAGAAGCGCAGGCTCCGCATCGCCGAGGCGTCGAAGCGCGAGCGGGAGAGCAGCACGGAGTTCTCGTACTCGTGCTCCTTGGGGCCGGTGGTGAGCGTCAGGCGCGAGATCACGTCGATCAACTCATCGGTCTTCACATCCCGCACCTCGTCCTCGCGGTAGCGCAGGCGGCTGTCCCACCGATCATCGAAGAGGAAGTAGGTATCGTACTGCTTGCGATTGGAGCCGCGCAAGAACGTGATCTCCGACGCCTTGCGGAGCTTCTCCTCCAGCGCTTTGAGATCCGCCGGCTCGACCTGTATCTTGACCTGCACCTCGAAGCTCTTCTCGCGGGCCACGCCGCCGATGGCGATCAATTTGCTGAGCACGCTCTCCTCCCGGCGCATCAGGAAGGCGTCGATGTCGCCGGCCAGGTCGTTGGCCTCCTCGCGAATCTGCTCTATATCCACCGTGAGCAGCGCGCGATCTCGCATCAGCCACGCGCCGTTGACCATCACATCCCGCACATCCTCTTGATGCGCGGCGTAAACGATCCGGGCATAGATGTTTTGGGGATCGCGCTGGAAGCTGGGGATGCTGTGCGGGCCGGCCAGCGAGAGGGTGATCAGATCCGCGCGCTTGCCGGGTTCCAAAGAGCCGGTGATCTCCTCGATGTGCATCGCGCGCGCGCCCATAATCGTCGCCATCTCCAAAACCTGGCGCGCCGGCAAGACCGTGGGATCCATCGCGCCCACCTTGGCGATCAGCGCGGCTAAGCGCAGCTCCTCGATCATATCCAAGGCGTTGTTGCTGGCCGCGCCATCGGTGCCGATGCCGACGTTCAGCCCGATCTTGAGCATCTTATCCACCTGCGCGATGCCGCTGGCCAGCTTGAGGTTGCTGCTGGGATTGTGCGAGACGCCCACGTTGTAATGATGGAGCGTGTGCATCTCGCCCTCATCAAGGTGGACACAGTGCGCGGCGGTGGCCTTGGTCTCGAAGACGCGCAGCTTCTTGAGCCAGGGCACCGGCGGCATATTGTACTCCTTGCGGTGATCCTCCACCTCCTGGGCCGTCTCGGCGATGTGGATGTGCAGCGGCGCGTCGAACTCCAGCGCCAGTTCCACGGCGCTTTCGATCAGCTCCGGCGTGACGGTGTAGGGCGCGTGCGGCGCGATGCCCGGAATCACCAGCGGATGACCGCGCCAGCGCGTGATATAATCCCGCGACCGGGCCAGGCCCTCCTCGTAGCTGGGGGAATCGGGGCTGGGGAATTTGAGGACGCTCTGCACGCAGACGCCGCGCAGCCCGGCCTGGACGGCGGAATCGGCCACGGCCTCCTCGAAGTAGTACATATCCATAAAGGTGGTCGTGCCGGAGCGGATCATCTCGGCGGCGGAGATCTGCGTGCCCAGCCAGCAGAAGTGCGGATTGACGAAGTCGCGCTCGACGGGCATCATATAGCCCATCAGCCAGACGTCCAGGCGCAGATCGTCGGCCAGCGTGCGGAGCAGCGTCATCGGCGTGTGGCCATGGGCGTTGATCAGTCCCGGCATGAGGACGGCGTTGCCGGCGTCCACGCGCTCGGCAGCGGTGTACTGCGCCAGTATCTGATCCTGCGGCCCGACCGCCGCGATGGTCTGCCCCTTGACGGCTACCGCGCCGGGCGTATGGACGGTATAGGCGTCGTCCATCGTCAGTACAAAATCGGCGGTGATGAGGATGTCGACCTGCTCTGGGGATGCGGGATGATGCTCGTTCATTTGGAACCTCCAGGTAAAGCTAGGTGATTTTCAAGATTGTACTATCAGATGGGATTTGACGCAATCGATACGAATGGGCGAATAAGCGAATAAGCGAATAAGCGAATGGGCGATTAAGCGAATGGGCGAATGGGCGAATAAGCGAATGGCTCAAGCCTCGCGGGCGTGATGCAGGACTGTTTCGCGATCTTTGGGATCAGTGATCCCGTAGAGGTCGAGCACGATGCGATCGATGACCGCCTGCCGCCCGGCGATTTGAGTGCGGAGCGCCGTCACTTCGGCTAAGATGCGGTGGCGCGCCGCCGCGTAGGCCGTCATATCCCTGGGCGCCGGCGTGGACTTGACCTCGCGCCAGAATTGCTCGCGCTGCGCGGGCAGGGCCTGCGCGAGATACGCGATCAGGGCCGGGTCGCCGCGCAAGGTGAACGTGTCCGTGCCGCGTCCCTTGGCGCGCAGGGTGATGCTGCGCGCGGTGGCTTGCTTCACGCGGTAGAAGTAGAACTCGTCACGCGGCCCCGCGATATTTTCTTCATCTTCTTTGTCTTCTTTAATACGCAAGGTGCGGTTCTGAAGATGAATCATTACATTCCATTGCTCGGCGTCGGGCATGGCGCGCATCACGGCCAGGGGATCGAGCGCCGGGAGCGGCTCGCCCTCCTCCAAGCGGGTGAGGCGCGCGTCGAAGTAGCGATTGTAGCCGGCCAACTCGGTTTTGAGCGCGATGATCTGATCCACGAGCGCCACCAGGCCATGGTGGACCACATCCTCCTGCCCGGCCTGCAAGGTTTGATGGAGCGCATCGTAGGCCGCGTCGTACTCCCCCGCCTCCACGCGGGCGTTGAGATTCGCCAACGCAGCTCGCTTGGTCACCTCGTCGGTCGGCGGCTCGAAGCGGATGCGACGGATGGGCAGATATTTGATCGAGCGCCCATAATAGCCAAAAACATTTCCGTAACGAGTGTTGTTATTCAAGCACCAGAAGATCAACACACGAGAATTCAAAAGCGCCAACAGATACTTCAAGCTTTCGGGTGTATCAGGAAGACGAGTAATCAAGGATATATCAGAATTTTCGTAGATTCCCGGCTCAGAATAAGTGAAGATATTAGTTGGGGCCAATCTTGGAACGGCCAAATGCTCCTGCTCAAAAATTTCAACATCTCGCGCGCGGTGAAGCTCATACCAATGCTTGGTGCGTCCATACGTGCCATTCCGAGCTTCCAAAATAACTTTAAAGGGCGCTAAATGCTTTTTGATGTTCGGTAATTGATCAATATCCACGTTGTGGGTCAGATAAAGAATCCACAATTGTTCCTTACCAGAACAATTCGCCAAGTAACGGGTCAGGTCTGAATTCTTGTAAAAAGGTTTACAAACCTCTTGCTCCGATTCTGTTAGGTGCAAGCGATCTAACTCTGATTGCGTCAGTACAAAGATGGGCGCGCCCGCCGGATAATCCTCACCGATCACTAAATTTTGCTTAGAACGCGCTAAACGGTCGGCGTTGGATTGAATTCCCTGATCAAACTGACACAAATCCGCTAGAGGTTCAGACACCGCCTTAATTTGAGAGAGCAAGCTATGAGTATCAGAGGAAATAGATAAAGACCACTCCCGGACGCCCATTTTAGCTTGCGGAATCGGATATTGAAACACCTCCACTACATCATCTACATAGCGCTCAGATTCGCTCACATTAATCTTGATTTGAATATGAGCGAGTAAAGTCTCCAAACGATCTTGGAAGCTTTTGCCTTCCCCTTCTGTCAACCCCCTTCTCACTTTCATAATCCGAGGATGATGTGTGGCGCGCTCCGTTTTATCGTCGCAGCGCTCCAACACGATGATCATATTGTGCTGGCCGGGCGCATCGGAGAAGATGCGCGTCTCGCCAAAGTCGATGATCTCAATGATTTTGGCGTGATCCAGGATATAGCGCCGTAATTTCCGCGCGCCGCTGGCCGTGGGCCAATAACTGGTAGTGATGTAGCCCAGCCGCCCGCCATCGCGCAGTTTGCTCAATCCCAAGATGATGAACCAGTAGAGATAGTCCATCTTGCCTTGATAATATTCGTCCCAATACTCAAAGTTGTTGCGATAGTAGCGGAACATCTCTTTGTGGCCCTTCTCCCCCACGTAGGGCGGATTGGAGCAGACGTAATCCATCTCCCGCTCCTCCTTGAGCCAATCGTAGACGATGCGCTTGAAGCCGGTGAAGCTGACGATGTCGTGGCGGCGGTCTTCCTCGTAGATTTCATCCTCGCGCGCCATGCCGGGCACATGGTTGTTGCTGGTATCGCTCAAGGTGGGCTGGAGGCGATTGTGCAACTTGAGCGCGTCCTGATGAAGCACGGAGAGGGCGAAATCGCGCCCAAAGCGATGGGCGCGCGGCGCTTTCTTCTGGATGGCGGCGATGATGGGCGTGAGTTGAATTAGCAGGTTGACCTCGGTCAGATAATACGCAAAGGCGTTGATCTCGGCCCCGCGCAGGCCCTCGATAATGGCCAACATCGCCAACGTCAGATCGTCGATACTCACGCGCGCCAGCGCCACCGGATCGGCGGGATCGAAGTCCGGCCCCAGCATCGCCTCGCGGATGCGGCGCGCCGCTTCGACCAAGAAGCCGCCGGAGCCGGTGCAGAAATCCGCCGCGACGCGCGGCCGGCGCGCGCCCTTCTCGAAGCGGAAGATGCGGTCGGGCTGATCGAAGCCCACGCGATCCCAGATAAATTGCACGACGGGGCGCGGCGTGTAGTACTGGCCCTTATTCTTGCGATCCGTCTCATCCAAATAGGCCTCGTAGACCGCGCCCAACACGTCCGCATCCAAGGCGCGGAAATCAAAGCGGGAAAATTCGTAGAGCACATCGACCAGCACCGCCTCCGAGGGCGTGTACCAGGTGTAGTTATTCTCCGCGCCATAGAGCCACGTGTAGCGTTCTTTAGCAAAATGAAACGCCTGACTCAACACGCGCTGAATTTCCTGCCCGAAATACGCATACCAGTGCGCAAAGCCGCCGTCGTAGAGCACCTGCTCGATAAAGCCGATGTCCTCCCAGACGCGGGCCAACAGAATCCGCGTCATCGCGAAGTAGGCCACGCGGTAGCAGTAGCGATCCACGGCCTGACCATCGGTCGTCTCGGCGCGCGCCTCCAACAGCGTCTTGAGCGTCGCCGCTTTGATCTCGCGCTCCGCCGCGCCGGCTTCCATCTCATGAGCTAACGTGTCAATCTCCAACGCGATGCGTTCCCGGCGCTCCGGCTTATAGCGATACCGCTCCGGCAGATGGCGATGATACTGCCGGACATCCTCGTGGAGCATCGCGACGACGTTGTGCAACCGCCGCACCAGATCATCGAGATCGAGCGCGGCGCTCTGGGGCGTGTGACGCGCGTCGCTGATCGCCTGGAGCTTGCCCGCGCGATCCAACGCCCGGCGTTGGAATCGCTGCACAAAGGCGAAGAAGCGCGCGGTGTTCGGCGCGGCCAAGGCCACCGCCGGATCGCGCCGATAATCCTGGTAGAGTTGGCGGAAGCTGAAGCTGTAGTCCGGTTCGGGCTGATCCGTTTGCAGCGTGTAGACGGCCAAATCGCGCATATTGGAGAGCACGCCGTATCGCAGCGCCCGCGTCCGCATATAGTGCGCGATCTGGTCATAGTGCCGGCCCAAATTCCGGGTATCGGTGCCCTTGGCGTCGAAGGCAAACGGGTGGAGGTGCGTATCATCGGGGATAAAATCCGGTCGCTTCCCCGAGACCTTGCTGGTTCGCTGGGAAAGCAGGTCGCGATGCAGCGTAAAGCCCAACACCGCCTCCAAGAACTCACCCAGGAGGCCATCCATCAACTCCCGCTCGTCGCCGTGTGCGCCCTGCACGTAGGCAAGATAATCCGCTGCCTGATGATCGCCATAGGCGGCCCAATTGACGCCATCTAAAATAGCGATGGTCTTCTCGATCAGGGATACGTCATTAGGCATA
>JBKHCQ010000231.1:0-6071 GCA_046541755.1 Anaerolineales bacterium
CCCGGAAAGAAAAACCAACCTCAACCTTCGCCAAGGTAGCCAAGAGAGGCTGCGCCCGTGAAGCGCCCCCATCCCCTGATGTTGCTTCTCGCAACCTTTGCCCTGCTGGCGCTGCTGCACACCTGGGCCACGCCGGTCTTCGAGGCCCCCGACGAGGTGTGGCACTACGCTTACGCGCGCTGGCTGGCCGAGGGCCACGGCCTCCCGCCGATGGACAGCGACATCAGCGGCGCCCATCAGCAGGTCGCCCAGCCGCCGCTCTACTACGCAGCAGCCTCCCTCATCAGCGCGCCCTTCCCCGACGACGACTTAGACGATCTGATGTGGGGCAATCCACACTTCGGCTATCAAGGGCCGTTGACGAGCGCCGACAACAAGAATATGTTGATTCATCCGCCGGATCAGCGCTGGCCCTGGCGCGGCGCCGCGCGGACCATCCACATCACCCGGCTGACCTCGCTCCTCTTCGGGATGCTCACCGTGGCGGCGGCCTGGGGCCTCGGCCACGAGACGTTGGGGACACGACGATCCGCGCTGCTCACGGCGGCGCTGGTGGCGTTTCACCCGCAGTTCGTCTTCATCAGCAGCGTCGTCAGCAACGATAGCGCGGTCGCGGCGCTGGCCACGGCCACGCTCTGGATGACGGCGCGCGTGTTGCGGCGCGGCCTCACGCTGCGCCGCGCGCTGCTCGTCGGCGCGCTCACGGGATTGAGCCTCCTCTGCAAGACAAGCGCGCTGCTCCTGCTCCCCTTAGTCGGCGCGGCATGCCTCTGGCGCGGATGGCGCGCCCGCCCGTCGCTTCGCGACCTCATCGCCCCGCTGAGCGCCTACGGCGCGAGCGCGCTGCTCGTGGGCGGATGGTGGTACGCGCGCAACGCGATCCGCTACGGCGCGCCGCTGGGCCTGACGGCGCACACGCAGACGCTCTGGGCGCGCCCCGAGCCGGTGCCGCTCTGGGCCTTGATCCCGGAACTGCCGCTCCTGCTGCGCTCATTCTGGGCCGCCTACGGCTGGGGTCACGTGATGTGGCCCGTCGGCGTCTACCTGCTCTTAGGCGGATTGAGTCTCTGCGCGCTGGGACGGAGCCTGTGGGAGAGCGTCGCCTCGGCGCGGCGCGAGGGGATTACGCCCCGGCACGCGATCTTGGCGCTGGGGGCGCTCTGGGGCTTGGGCTTCGTCACTGCGCTTCTTCAATGGATGCGGCAGGTCGGCGCGCCGCACGGGCGGCTGCTCTTCCCCGCGCTGGGCGCGTGGGCGGTGTGGCTGGCGAATGGATTGCGGGCGCCGGATCGGGGAGCTAACGATCCCCTTGGAGCTTTGTCTTCTCTACTCTTAGCCGCGCTGATGGTCGCCTCGGCGCTGGCGCCCGGCGCGCGGATTTTGGCGACCTTCGCGCCGCCGCGCTTAGGATCGCCGGCCAGGATGCAGGCCCGGGTCGAGCCTCGCGATCTCGCCTACGACGAGCGCGCGCGCCTGTTGGGCGTGGAAGTCACGCCGACGCGCGTCACGCCGGGCGATGCGTTCACCGTCGAGGCGTGCTGGGAGGCCACCCGACCGCTGACCGAGGATTATATGGTCTACGTCCATCTGCTGGGGCCGGATCAGAGCCGCGTGGCCGAGCGGTACACCTACCCCGGCCTGGGACGCTTCCCGACGTCGCTGTGGCCGGTGGGACGCGCTTTCTGCGACGAGTACCGCGTCACCGTGGAGCCGTGGGCCGCGCCGCTGACACGCTATCAGCTCAGCGTGGGCCTCTTCGATGCGGAGACGGGCGCGACGCTGACGGCCCGGGGCGCCGACGGCAGTTCGGCGATGCCGCCCGTGGTCGGCGCCGTCGTCGTCGAACCGCGCGCGCCGGTGGAGTTCGCCGCGCAAATCGCGGGGTATACGCCGCTGCCGGAGGAGGATCAAGTGGGGTATCGTTTAGGCGACCAGCGTGAGGTGGTCGTTGCGTTGCGGGGCTACGCTGCTCGCAACCGCGTCGCGGCGGGCGAGACGCTGACGGTGACCCTGGCGTGGGAGGCCCGCTCGCAGCCGGAGGCCGATCTCGTGGCCTTCGTGCACGTCTGGACGCCGGGAGACGACCAGCCGCTGGCCCAGCACGACAGCCGCCCGCGCCAGGGCTGGTTCCCCACGACGGCGTGGCAGGCGAGCGAGCGCGTCATCGACGCCCACCCGATCGCCATCCCCGCCGACGCGCCGCCGGGCCGGTATCCGCTGTGGGCCGGCCTCTATCACGCCGCCGATGGCGCCCGCCCGCCCGCGCTGGCGGGAGAAGAGGACCTGCCGTATAATCTGATACCGCTTGGGGAGATTGAAATCGTCCAAGAGTAGATCAGCATACTGGGAACATCCCCCATCAACAACAAAATCAAAAGGAGAAAGATATGCACGGTTACGCGGGCAAAATTTTACGGGTCAATTTGACCACGCAAGAGATCACCATCGAAGAACCTGACGAGCAATTTTACCGCCGCTATATGGGCGGCTGGAATTGGATCGCCTATTATCTGCTTCGCGAGGTAGCGCCCGGCGTCGATCCCCTGGGGCCGGATAATCTCCTGATCTTCGCCACCGGGGCCATCACGGGCGCGCCCGTCGCCGGGGCGGGACGCAGCCACGTGGGGGCCAAATCCCCGCTCACCGGCGGCTTCGGCGAGGCGGATGTGGGCGGCTGGTGGGGCGCGGAGTTGGCCCACGCCGGATTCGACGCCATCCTCATCACCGGCCAGGCCGAGACGCCCGTCTATCTGTGGATCAAGGACGGCGAGGCCGAGATTCGCTCCGCCAAGCATCTGTGGGGCAAGTTCACGGCGGAGACCGAGGCCGCGATCCAGGAGGAACTGGAGGAGCCGCGCGCGCGCGTCGCCCAGATCGGGCCGGCGGGCGAGCGCCAGGCGCGCATCGCGGCGATCATGCACGACATCAACCGCGCGGCCGGCCGCACCGGCCTCGGCGCTGTGATGGGATCGAAGCGCTTGAAGGCCGTCGTGGTGCGCGGCACGGGCAAGAAGGAGTTGGCCGACGCCCAGGCCCTGCGCGAGCTGGCCCAATGGTTCGCCCAGCACTTCCCCACCACCTGGGGCCAGAGCTTGCAGGAGTTCGGGACGGCCGACAGCGTTCATCAGCATTTGCAGGGCGGCCTGCCGACGCGGAACTTCCAGCAAGGGACGTTTGACGAGGGCTGGGAGGCGATCACCGGCGTCGCAATGGCGGAGACCGTGCTCAAGGATCGCGACACCTGCTTCGCCTGCCCCGTCGGCTGCAAGCGCGTGGTGGAGATCACCGAGGGCGATTACCCCGTCGATCCGATCTACGGCGGGCCGGAGTACGAGACGTTGGGCGCGCTGGGTTCGAGCTGCGGCGTCGGCGATCTGGCCGCCATCTGCCGGGCCAACCAGCTCTGCAACGCCTACGGCCTGGATACCATCTCCTGCGGCGTCTCGATAGCGTGGGCGATGGAGTGCTTCGAGCGCGGCCGGCTCTCGACGGCGGACACCGACGGCCTGGCGTTGCGCTTCGGCGACGCGGACGCGATGCTCCGAATGGTGGAGCTAATGGGCCGGCGCGAGGGTTTCGGGAAGTTGCTCAGCGAGGGCGCTTACCACGCCGCGCGGGAGATCGGGCGCGATACAGAGCCGCTGGTGATGCACGTCAAGGGCCAGGAGCTTCCGATGCACGAGCCGCGCATCAAATTCGGGTTGGGCGTCGGCTACGCGCTCTCCCCCACCGGCGCCGATCACATGCACAACTTCCACGACGTGAGCTACCAGACCGAGGAAGGGATGGCCGCGATGCACCCCTTCGGCATCTTAGAGCCGCTCCCCTTCGACGACCTCAGCCCGGCCAAGATGCGCCTGGCCTCCGTCATCATCCCCTGGCAGACGATGTACAATGTGCTGGGCTACTGCATGTTCGTGGGCGCCATGATGAGCCATATCAAGATGGTGGAGATTATGCGCGCCATCACGGGCTGGGACACCTCGCTCTACGAGCTGCTCAAAGTGGGCGAGCGGGGCTACGCTATGGCGCGGGCTTTCAACGTCCGCGAGGGTCTTACGGCGGATCTCGATCAATTGCCCGACCGCTTCTTCGAGCCATTTGAGGAAGGCCCTTCGAAAGGCAACGCCCTGCCGCCGGAGACCTTCGAGCACGCTCGCCGCACCCTCTATCAGATGCTGGGTTGGGATGCGACCACCGGCGCGCCCACCACCTGGAAATTGCAGGAGTTAGGCATCCCCTGGGTCGCAGATGAATGGTAACGAGGTCTAGCCACCCGACACTTCTTAGCTCACGGATAAACACAGATTAACCCAGCTATTTTGGGGATGGTTCACTAAATGGTTACAAGATTCCACTAAAAAAGCTAAAGAGGCTCGCAAAGCCGCTAAGCGCTAAGGAAAAATAAGGTGAAGGTTAATTTTCGTGATCAAAAACAGTGATGGGAATGAAGCGCCGTTATGCAGCCCTGAGAAACGCCACGCCGCTTACGCCTAACGGCGCCGCTCCGAGGCTTAAGGCTTACTACGAGCAAAAATTGACGCTATTATTAGAATTAAGATGGGAATCTTCTCCGCAGAAAGATCTAAAAAATCCGTGTGATCTGTGAAAATCCGTGAGCTATGTTCTAAACACAACCGCCGCGAGGCATCACCGGAACAGGAGGCAACCTATGATCCGGGTGTTATACGTGGAAGATGAACCTTCCCAACGGGAATTGGTCAATCAACTGCTGAAGCTCGCCCACATCGAAGTGGCCTTGGCCACCAACGGGCGAGAGGGGTTGGCGCAGGCCAAGAGTTGGCGCCCGGACGTCATCCTGATGGATCTGCGGATGCCGGAGATAAGCGGCTTCGACACCATCGAGAGGCTCCAGGCCGATCCAGAGACGGCGGATACGCCCATCGTCATCCTTTCGGCCTGGCGCAGCGAGCGCCACGACCAGCGCGCCCGCGAGTTGGCGGTGGCGGGATACATCACCAAGCCCTTCGATTTGGACGAGTTAGTGACGGCAATCCGACAGGTCTATCGCGGAGCGTGAACCCCTCGGACATCGGAAATAGACAACTTGCCGTAAAACGTATTGCGTATTACAAAATATCTCACAATATGTTACTCTGTACGATATTCCTATCTTTTTAAGGGAGCTATACAATGAGCAGACCACCTATGCAATTTCCACCCGTATGCGCGTGGTGCGGGCGTCGCCCACCGCAATCCAGCCGCGAGGTCAAACTACGCAGTAGCAGTAGCTCTCGCCACAGAGTGCGCATAGATTTTTCCGCGCCCATCTGCGCAGAATGTGAAACCTACGCTCAGAAACTCGATGAGAACAACAGCAAGGTACGCCGGGCGGTCATTCTGCCCTCTTTCATCCTGGGCTTCATCCTCTCGATCTTGCTCCTGATGGGAGATGAACTCGTGATGGTCATCATCCTGGGGCCTGTCGCTGGCCTGCTCATTATGAGCGTGGCGATGGTGCTGTTAGCGCTCACGGGCCTGGACAAGCGCTGGCGCAAGCGCGGACTCGGCAATCCGCCGTCGGGCTATGCCAGCGACAGTTCGGATCCGTGCGGATTGTACACCTCTGGCATGGTGCGCTTCTACGACGAGGCGTATCACGCGCAATTCGCGGCGCTCAATCCAGAGTGGGCGTGGCGACCTAAGTCGTAAGGAGAGCGCCGTTTTTGATGTGGACAAAGATAGGACTCTCCTGAAAGAAGGGAACG
Source organism: Anaerolineales bacterium (assembly GCA_046541755.1). Lineage (GTDB taxonomy): Bacteria > Chloroflexota > Anaerolineae > B4-G1 > SLSP01 > JAAAOZ01. The sequence continues at coordinate 5,730 of JBKHCQ010000231.1, forward strand.
ATCTCACGCCAAGGCGCAAAGTCGCAAAGAAGGCATTTCTCTGCGCATCTCGTGAAAAACCGGCAGCCAGATCAAACTTTAGACGTAAGGCTCTTATGGGTATTTAGGTGAAGTTCGTAGCCCGCAGATAAATCGAGGGATAGAAACTAAAGTCGGCTCGCCACAGGTCGGTAGACCTGTTGGTCAATGAAAGCCGACTGAAATGGATGAGGTTTCCCGGCATTGAGTCGGCTAAAAGCCGACTTCAGCTTTCAGACGGGTAGTTCACTGCCCGGCTATCCTTCCGTTTAAGGGCGTTGCACCTTATTCTACTCGTTCGACTTTCAAACAACTTGCAACTTG
>JBKHCQ010000232.1:0-5988 GCA_046541755.1 Anaerolineales bacterium
AAGAGAGGTTCAAGGGCTATTATAAAAGCAATGCTGCTGGCTGCTGAGCCAAGAATGGCAAATCTTGATATGCTTATCACGTGACAATGTCTTGTTAGGCGGCAAATCAGGATAACGAACGTATAAAACTGTAAATGAAGGAAATAAGAAATAAAGGAATTGAACTATGTATGCGATTGAGTTCCAAACGCAAGTGAAGGATGGTACGATCGAAATTCCCACACAATACCAAGAGCAACTTCAAGCACAGGTACGGGTCATCATTTTGATTGAAGCGCCACCTGCAACTAACACGTTCATTGATGAATTGTTGGCGCATCCCTTACAAATACCCAACTTTGAACCCTTAAGCCGGGATGAAATCTATGCCCGCTAATCATTCACCGGAACGGTGCTTTGTAGACACCAACATCTGGCTCTATGCTCTGATAGAAGGTGCGAATGCGCAGAAGCACAGTCGGGCAACAGAAATTGTACAACACCACACCGTCGTCATTAGCACGCAAATCATTAACGAAACGTGTGTGAATTTGCTAAAAAAGGCCCAGTTGCCCGAAGCGCAACTCTATGCGCTGATTCAGGCTTTCTACACCAAATACGAAATCATACATCTGAGGCGCGAAGTTTTACTCCGCGCCTCAGAGCTACGCGAGCAATACAGTCTATCCTTTTGGGACAGTCTTGTTATTGCCTGCGCGTTGGCCTCTGGTTGTAGCGTATTGTACACCGAAGATATGCAAGATGGACTGGAAGTGGCCGGACAACTGACTATCGTGAACCCCTTCCCGCAAGTAGCTTAAGTGGGTTTGTCAAGGCTGCCCAACAAGGACGTCAACTCGAAGGGCTTCCCCAGTCCTTCGTGCTTCTACGTGATGACCGCCCGCCGCACGTCCTCAATCGCGCGCGCGCCGCGATCCTGCAGCGACGCGATTAGCTCTTTGTAGCGCGTCGCCTCCGCCGGCGCGACCAGATCGCTCTCCCCGCGCCGCTCGAACGCGCCCGGCCCCTCGCTCTCCCAGAGCAGACGGTCGGCGGCGCCGTCGCTCTCGTAGACGCGATGCACCCACCGCGCGTGCTCCCAGCCTCGTGAGCGTCGCATCCGCAGGTAGAGCTTGAGGTTCACCCGCGCCAGATGCTCCGGCGCGACGTCGTTTTCGCCGCAGAGTTGCTCGCGCGTCTGGGCCAACGTGTCGGCGTGCAGATTCGAAGCGATGAGATGGCCGCGCTCGGTGAGCCGGAAGAAGAGGCGGGCGTCGCTGCCCCAGAGGTAGGCCCGATAATAGGTCGCCGGGCTGATCTCGTGCGCGATGAAGCAAACCTCGCCGGGTTGCGTCTCCCGCGCGCCCGTGACCACCACATTGGTGTTGTCCACGGCGCGGATGGCAACCTCGTCCGGCAGAAAGTTGAGCAGCGCGCACATCACCGTCGTCTTGCCCGCGCCGCCCGGCTGCGCCCCGACTAGCAAAGAAGCGCCGGCGCGCATCGCCGCCGCTAAATACCCGGCCATCTCCAGATTCACCGAGTCATCCTCCAGTAAATCCACCAGCGAGAGCATCCGCCCGCCGCGCTGATTGCACGCATGGATGGCGCGCGTATGTGCTTGCACACGATGTTGAATCGTCGCGTCGGCCATCATTCGCCCTTCCTTTCCCCTCTCGCCGGCTCGAAGGCGGCCAGGGGAAATTCGTGATATTTCTTGTGCGTTCGCATTTCACATCCTCCGTGTGTGATGTGCAGTCAAGATGATGCCTACAACGAAAGTATAGCGCAACGTCGATAAGCTACAACCCGCCCAGATAGGTTGGGCTTTCTTGGATGCGGCCTGCTTTGTAGTATAATCTAGCGTGGTGCTCAGACTGAAATTTTGTTACACGGAGTAGCGCGGAGATGAAGCCCGGCGCTGAAATTAGCCCGAAGGGCTTTGTTCTTTGTAACTCTGTGTTTTAATTTTTGATCCCGTGCCGAATGGAGCGCGATGCCAATTTTAAATCCCAACACCCTAGAATTCATCAGCCGCCACCCCGACCAGACTCGCCGCTTGGGCGCGCGCTTGGGCGCTTTGATAGAAGGCGGGACGGTCGTCGCCTTGGAGGGCGCGTTGGGCGCCGGCAAGACCGTCATGGCCCAGGGCGTTGGGCGCGGGTGGGGCGCGACCTCGCGCTTGATCAGCCCCACCTTCGTGCTCGTGCGACGCCACGAGCGCCCGCAAGATGGCGACTATCTCTATCACATCGATCTCTATCGCCTCTCGTCAGAAACGGAGGCCGTGGATCTGGGCCTTTCGGACGTTTTGGGCGCGCCGGATACGGTCTGCATCATCGAGTGGCCCGACCGCGCGCCAGGACTGCTGCCGGATGATCATCTGTGGATCAAGCTGGCGTGGGTCGATGAATTCCGGCGCACACTGACCTTTCAAGCGTCCGGCGCGAGTTGCCAGACGCTACTGGAGACCTTTCGTAAGGAGATTATAGGCCGCTGATGTTATTAGCAATCGATACCGCGACGACGCGCGCCAGTGTGGCGCTGCACGATGGCCACACGCTCCGCGACGAGTTCACCTGGGAGGCGGTGCGCAAGCATACCGTCACCCTGACGCCCCATATCCGGCAGATATTGGCCGCCTCGGATGTGACCGCCCAGGCGCTGACGGCCCTGGCCGTCTGCATTGGGCCAGGCTCTTACACCGGCGTGCGCATCGGCGTCTCCGTGGCGCAGGGCCTGGCTGTGACGCGCCACCTGCCCTTGATCGGCGTCTCTACATTGGATATTTTAGTCGCCGCCCAGCCGCCCGATCCGCGCCCGCTCTATGCGCTCTTCGCGGCGGGACGCAAGCGGGCGGGATTTGCTCGCTATCGCTGGCGATCCGCGCAGTGGGAAGTAGAAACCGAGGTGGAGGTCGTGACCTGGGCAGAGTTGGCTGAGCAATTCTCCGAGCCGTCCATCGTCGTCGGCGAGATCGATCCGCAGGGCTGGGATGCGCTGCGGCCGCTGGGCGATCTGGTGGAAATCCCCCCGCCCGCGCGTCATCTGCGCCGGGCCGGCTTCCTGGCGGATCTGGCGTGGGCGCGCCTCCGCGCCGGCGAACGCGGTCGCCCCGCCGATGTTCGACCGCGCTACACGCGATGACGCGCCGCCTCCCGTTTCGCCTTCGGGCGCTGCGAGCGCGGGATCTACCCACGATCATCTACCTGGAGCGGCTGATCTTTGATGAGCCGTGGCCGGAGCGGATGTTCGTCCAGGAACTCTACACCAATCCCCACGCCCACTACTACGTCCTCGAACTGACCGATCCCGCGCTGATCCGCCCCCGTAGCACCCGCCGGGGCGCGGCGGATGCCAAAATCCTCGGCTATGTGGGCTTGCGCGTCAACCGGAAGGAGGGCCACATCAGCACCCTGGCCGTCCGCCCGACGTGGCAGGGTCACGGCCTCGGCGAACTGCTTTTAACCTCGGCGCTGCGGCGCGCTTACGAAAATCGGGCCGAGTTCATGGCGCTGGAAGTTCGCGTGACCAACGACGTCGCCCGCGCGCTCTACAAGAAATATGAATTCGAGGAGATCGCGCGCGTGCGGGGCTACTACGGGGATATCGATGGCTATCGGATGCGCCTCGCCCCGTTGGACGCGGCCTACGCCGCGCGCTTGCGCGAGCGCCGCGCGGCCTTGCTCGCGCGCCTGCGGGAGGAGTTCGGCACATCTGAAACGTAATCCTTGCGAAGGTTGGCAAGGTTTTTCTATGCCAAGGGCCGTGCCGCAACCTTCGCAAGGTTGAATGACGATTTGTTATTTGCCGCTTTGTAGATTTGTCGCTTGGCTATGATATGGAGGTTAAAGTATGACCCAAGATCGCGCAGAGGCGTTACAGGAAATTCACGAGGAAATCCGCACATGCACCAAATGCCCGCTCCACACGGGCCGGACGCAGGCGGTGCCCGGCGCGGGGCCGGTGGATGCGGAGGTGATATTCATCGGGGAGGGGCCGGGCTTCCACGAGGATCAACAAGGGCTGCCCTTCGTCGGCGCGTCGGGCCAGTTCTTGGATGAGTTGCTGACCAATGCCGGCATCGACCGCGAAAGCGTCTACATCACCAACGTGGTCAAGTGCCGCCCGCCCGGCAACCGTGATCCGCAGCCGGAGGAGGTCGCGGCGTGCAAGCCCTACTTGGATCGGCAGATCGAGCTGATCAACCCCCAGATCATCGTCACGCTGGGGCGGCACTCGATGGCGCGCGCCTTCCCCAACGAGAAAATCTCCCGCGTGCACGGCCAGCCCCGCCAGGTCGGCGAGCAGGTCTACTTCCCGATGTATCACCCGGCGGCGGCCCTGCATCAGCCCAGCCTGCGCCGGATCGTCGAGGCGGATTTTGAGCGCTTGCGCAAGATGTTGGATGGCGAGATCGAGCCGGAGAGCTACACGCCCCCGCCGGATGTGGAACAGCTCTCGATGTTCTAATGCGCGCTCGCGTTCGATTGGAAAGGAAAAGGGAAAGGGTACTTCGATGACCGTGCCGGTTGACGAGCGCCTCACAGACGAGATCCAGGCCATCTTGGATGGCTGGCGCATCAAAGCATTGAACACGATGCTCTTGGCGATGTGCATCGTGGCGTTGCCGGCCGTCATCACGCCGCTTGTGATTGCCGTGCGCACGGGCGCGTGGGGCGTGTGGGCCGCCATTTATATCGTCGGGTATCTCCTAGTCGTCTTGCTGGCCCTCTTCCGCACGTGGGATTTCCGCGTGCGAGGCTGGCTCTTCCTCCTGATGGGCTACGCCGTCGCGATGGCCTCATTCTTCCGCGCCGGACTGCCGGCCAGTGGGCGGATCTACCTGATCTTCTTGCCTATGGTCGCCCTGATCCTTCTGGATCTCCGGTCGTCGTACGTTGCATTGGGGATCAGCCTGACGCTCTACGCCGCGCTTATCGGGTTGGTGCATCAGGGCGTGTTGGCGGAGACCGTTTTCTTGCAGGAGAACCCGCTGGATACCGCCTTCTGGATCGATGCCGGCGCGGCGCTGGTGATGTTTTTGCTCGCGCAGATGATCTTGACGGATCGCTTCTATCGATTCCAGCTCCAGACGTTGACGGCGGAGCGCTCGGCGCAGGCGCAGCTCCAGGAGTACAGCCGCTCCCTGGAGGAAAAAGTCGCGCAGCGCACGGTTGAGCTTTCGGAGGCCAACGCGAAGTTGCAGCGCCGCGCCCACGAGTTGGAGATCAGCAACGCGGAGTTGGATGCGTTCGCGCACACGGTGGCCCACGACCTGAAGAATCCGCTCAGCGTGGTCATCGGTACCAGCTCGATGTTGGAGGCCCGCCAGGAGAAGATGTCGCCGGAGGTGCGCGCGGAGCGCCTGCGGGCGATCACGAAGATGGGCTACAAGATGACCAACATCGTCGAGGCGTTGTTGCTGTTGGCGAGTGTGCGCAAGCGTAGGTTGGAGGAGGCGTCGCGCGCGCCATTGGCGATGGCGGAGATCGTCGCGGAGGCGCTCGCCCGCCTGGAGGATCAAATTGCCGAGACGGGCGCGACCATCGAGATCGAGCGGCCCGCCGCGTGGCCGCAGGTGTTGGGCTATGCTCCCTGGATCGAAGAGGTGTGGGTCAACTATGTGAGCAACGCGCTCAAATACGGCGGTCGTCCGGCGGAAGGCGCGCCGCCGCGCGTCGAGATCGGCTGTGATGTTGCGACGACGCCCGAGGAGCGCCATCGCTTCTGGGTGCGCGATAACGGCCCCGGCTTGGAGATCGCGGCTCAAGAGAAGCTCTTCATCGAGTTCCAGCGATTGGAGCAGGTCCGCATCGAGGGCCATGGCCTGGGTCTTTCGATTGTGCGGCGCATCGTGGAGAAGTTAGATGGCGAGGTGGGCCTGGAGAGCACGCCGGGCGCGGGAAGTCGCTTCTGGTTCACGTTGCCGGCGGCGCAAGCGCCCCGCGCGTAAGTCAACTCAAGTTGACTCGATTGCCTCGTGGATTTCTGGCTTTCAGTCGGTCT
>JBKHCQ010000233.1:0-5981 GCA_046541755.1 Anaerolineales bacterium
ATACCCTCGGTAGGACTTGAACCTACAACCCCCTAGTCCGCAACCAGGTGCTCTATCCAATTGAGCCACGAGGGCGCTTCAGCGGGGAGGCAGGGATTCGAACCCTGGAGGGAGCTTATTACCCCCTAACCGCTTAGCAGGCGGCCCCAATCGTCCACTCTGGCACCTCCCCAGATGTTTTTTTTGCGCCTATGCGCTTGTTAAGGCGGAGGGAGTGGGATTCGAACCCACGGTGACCTTTCAGCCACAACGGTTTTCAAGACCGTCGCCTTCGTCCGCTCGGCCATCCCTCCATTGTCGCTGATGTCGCTGATGTCGCTGATGTCGATAGCGTCGCTAAAGTCTAACCTTGAGGGAAATCCCGCTCCTCAGCGCCCCAAAGTATACCACGCTCGATCTCTTTGTCAATCACGAGCCGCGCTCGATGACCTCGATCCCGCCCATCCACGGGCGGAGTACCTCCGGCACGATGACGGCGCCATCGGCCTGTTGATAGCTCTCCAAAATTGCGATCATCACGCGCGGCAGCGCCAGCCCCGAGCCGTTGAGCGTGTGTGTGGGGCGCGGTTTCGCGCCCGGCTCCGGCCGATAGCGGACGTTGGCCCGGCGCGCCTGGAAATCCTCCACGTTGCTGCACGAACTGACCTCCAGCCAATCCTCCTGGCCCGGCGCCCAGACCTCCAGATCGTAGGTCTTGGCCGAAGCGAAGCTCAGATCGCCCGTGCACAGTTCGACCACGCGATAGGGCAGTTCCAGCGCGCGGAGGAGGGCCGCAGCCTGCTCCACCATCTCCTCCAGGGCATTGTAGCTGGTCTCCGGCTCGACGAAGCGGTACATCTCCACTTTGTCGAACTGATGCCCGCGCTTGATGCCGCGCACATCGCGACCGGCGCTCATCTTTTCGCGGCGGAAGCAGGCGGTGTAGGCGACGTAGTGCAAGGGTAATTGCTCGCGCTCTAAGATCTCGTCGCGATGCATGTTGGTCAAGGCGACCTCCGCCGTGGGCAGCAGCCACAGGTCATCTTCCTCATCGTGGTAGATGTTGTCTTCGAATTTGGGCAGGTGCGCCGATCCGGTCAGCATCTCGCGGTTGACCACGAAGGGCGGGTAGATCTCGGTATAGCCATGCTCGCGGGTGTGAACGTCCAGCATCCAGGAGATCAGGGCGCGTTGCAGGCGCGCGCCCGCGCCCTTGAGCAGATAGAAGCGGCTGCCGGCCAACCGCACGCCGCGCTCGAAGTCGATCACGTCCAGCTCCGGCCCCAGATCCCAGTGGGGCGCCGGCACGAACGTGAAGGTGCGTAGCTCGCCCCAACTGCGCACGATGGGATTCGCGCTCTCGTCCGGGCCGAGGGGGACGCTTTTGTGGGGGATGTTGGGCATCCACATCTGTGCCTCCTCGTAGCGCGCTTCGACCTCGCGCAACTCCTCTTCCAGCGCCGAGATCCGGTCGCCGACCGCGCGCATCTCCTCGATGCGGGCCTGGCGCTCCTCCGGGTCCTTCATCCGCCCGATTTGTTTGGAGACGCGGTTGCGCTCCGCGCGCAGCCCTTCGACCTCCTGGAGTAGCTCGCGGCGGCGCTCATCTACTTCAATGATCTCGTCGACTAGGGATGGATCATCCATCCGCCGGCGTAAACCCTCGCGCACGCGCTCTGGATCGTTGCGAATTAAATCGATGTCTAACATAGTACCCCCCATGTCCCCATGTCCCCATGTCCAATGATTGCTTGTGAGGGTAATTATGCCATTAAGTGGTGCTTTGTCCAGTGGTATCGAGGGCTGCCGTGTCGCCGTGGAATTTTCCTCAATTATCGTAAAGTATGGTACAATTCATAAAGGTTACGCCTGACAGGCGGCCTGCACAAGGTAGGATCCCCGTTGAAGTGGCATAGGATATCAGATCAGATTAAATCAGAAGGAGAAAAATTTAATGAAGAAACGTTGGTTGTTGTTCATTACGGCGGCATTGTTGGTGTTGTCCTTGGCGTGCAGTTTGGGCGGTTCTGAAGCTGAGGAGCCGACGGCTGAGGGGGAGGTCACGGAGGAAGTCGCGGCGACAGAAGATGTGGAAGAGACCGAAGAAGCGACGGCTGAGCCGACGGAAGAAGAGATGGGCGGCGGCCTTGAGGAAGACGAGGAAGATGAAGAAGATGAAGAAGACGAGGAAACAAGCAAAGAGGGTTCGTCTTCGGATCTGGAGATCGATCCCGGCGCGATGAATGAGCTGTCCAGCTATCGCAGCCACATTACGATGCAGATCGAATCGGCGGAAAGTGAGAACGTGATGGTCGATATGGAGCTGTCGAGCACCTCTGATCCCTTAGCGCAACATGTGGTGATGATGACTCAAGGCGAAGAGATCGAGATGATTCAGATTGGCAATGAGCAGTGGATTCGGTTTGGCGCGGATTGGATGCAATCGACGGTCGATGCGACCGAGACCGATATGACGGAGGAACTGAGCAGTTTCTTCCTGGATGTGGAGGAGTTCGGCGCGCTAGAGGACGAGCAGTACGAGTATGTGGGTAAGGAGAAGATCAATGGCCTGAACACCCGCCGCTATCGCCTGGAGCATGCCTCGCTGTTGGGCGATTTGGGGTTGGGGGCGGGGGATGAGATCGAGAAGGGCGAGGCCGATGTCTGGGTCGTCGATGAGCCGGATCTGCCGAAGTTTGTCTTGCGGGCGGATGTTACGCTGGAAGGCACCATCGATGGGGAAGCGGGGAAGTTTATGGTCTCGCAGGAGATCTACGACATCAACGCCGATTTCACCATCGAGCCGCCGGCGGATGCTGCCAGCGGCGGTCTGCCGGAGGATGTCCCGATGTACGAGGGCGCGACGGACGTGAATTCGATGGTCGGGCTGACCTTCTTCTCCACGCCGGATGATGTCGCCACCGTGGCGGATTTCTACGTCGAGGCGCTGCCGGACAACGGTTGGACGCGAGACGAGGCTCAGGACATGGAGGCGGAAGGCACGGCGATGTATACGTTTGAGAAGGATGACCGGACGCTTCAAATCACGATCACTGAGGGCGATGATGAGGAAGGCAGCGATGTGATCATTTCCATTGAGAACCCAGAGGATCCGGCCGCCGAGGAGTAGGACGAAGAAGTATTCCTGAGGTATTACCTAGAAAAATAGGAGCGTGAAGCGCCTGGCGAAGGCTGTACAGCCTTCGCCAGGTTGATTATGACACACCAAGTAACCGTATCCCCGCAGCAAGTGCAAGAGTGGGCCGACGAGGAGGCGTTGGATGCCGTGGGCATCGTTCCCGTCGGCCCGACGCCTAGATGGGAGGCCTACCGCGCGTGGGTAGCGCAGGGCTACGCCGGCGGGATGTCCTACCTGGCCCGCGCGGACGCGCTGGCGCGCCGCGCCGACCCGCGCGAGATTCTACCCGCAGCGCGGTCGATGTTGGTCGTGGCGGCCTCGTATGCCGGGCCGTCGCCGCCGGAGCTGCTGCCGCTTCACGGGCGCGTCTCCCGATATGCGGGGGGATATACAGGAGGAATGGAAGATTATCATCGTTGGCTGTTGCGCCGCCTTGAGGCGCTCGTCGGGCGGATCCGGGCGGCAGGGGGACCGTTTCCCTATCGCTGCTACGTGGATACCGGCCCTGTGATGGAGCGCGCTTGGGCCGAGGCGGCCGGCCTGGGATGGATCGGTAAAAACACGAATCTCATCCATGCGCATCTCGGCTCTTTCCTCTTCTTGGGCGTGGCGCTGCTGGGCGTCGAGTTGCCGCCGACGCCGTCTTCGGGTTTGCCCGATTGCGGCACGTGCACGCGCTGCATCGAGGCCTGCCCGACCGGCGCGATTGTCGCGCCGCGCGTGATCGATGCGCGGCGGTGCCTCTCGTATCTCACCATCGAGCATCGCGGCCCGATCCCGGCAGAGATGCGCCCACTGATGGGAGATCGTGTCTTCGGCTGCGATGTTTGCCAAGAAGTCTGCCCCTGGAATCGCCGCCCGCTGGCCCGCTATGCCGATGCGCCGCCGCCGGCCCACGCGACGCTGGCGTTGCCGCCGTTACTCGCGCTGGATCAGGCGGCCTTCCGCGCGCGCTTTCGCGCCACGCCCATCTGGCGGGCGACGCCGGACGGGCTGGCCCGGAATGCGGCTGTCGTCCTGGGAAATCTGGGCGATCTCGCCGCGCGGCCCGCGTTGGAGCGCGCCGCCGCCTCGCATCCCAGCGCGATGGTGCGCGAGCACGCTGCCTGGGCTTTGGCGCGGCTCTCGTGAAATCGCCCCCTTGCGAAGGTTGCGGAGGCATCTGGGCCAAAGGTCTTTTGATCCATTGACAATGATATCGCAGTGAAGGCTTTTTCGTAACCTTCGCAAGGGTTAATTCCCGCAAGGAAAACCGGCGGATGGGACAATCTCCCATCCGCCGGTTAGTTAAATCAGACCTTGCGAAGGTTGCCAAGGATTTCGGTTACTGCCGGATTCTGGCGAGGCCAGGAGGTTTTTGGCCTAAAATCTCTTCATGAACCTTCGCAAGGTTTAGCTTCTGCTAGATGACCCCCAGCGCCTTGCCCACCTGCTCGAAGGTCGCGAGCACCTTCTCCAGTTGCTCGTCGGTATGCGAGGCGATGTAGCTCGTGCGGAGCAGCGACATATTCGGCGGCACGGCCGGCGGCACGACGGCGTTCGTGTAAACGCCCGCATCGAAGAGCGCCTTCCAGAACATGAGCGTCTTATCGTCGTCCTTGATGATGATGGGGATGATGGGCGTCTGCGATTGGCCGATGTCGAAGCCCAACTCCGTGTAGCGGCGGCGCATAAAGGCCCCGATCTCGTTCAGGCGCGCGATGCGCTCCGGTTCTTCCTGCATCACCTCCAAGGCGGCCATCGCGGCGGCGGTGTTCGCCGGCGGGATGCTCGCGCTGAAGATGAGCGAGCGCGCGTGGTGTTGGACATAATCGATGATGTCCGCATCTCCGGCGATGAATCCGCCCAGCGAGGCGAACGACTTGCTGAACGTGCCCATAATGAGATCCACGCCCTCGGTAACGCCTAACTCGGTGGCGGTGCCGCGTCCCCCGCCCAAGACGCCTACAGAATGCGCGTCGTCCACCATCAGGCGCGCCCCGTGCGTCTGGCAGACAGGGATCATCTCCCTCAACGGCGCGATATCGCCGCCCATACTGAAGATGCCATCGACGACAACTAACTTGCCCGCGTCCTCCGGCAGCGAGGCGAGCACCCGATCTAGCGCGTCGATGTCGTTGTGCGGGAAGCGTTTCATCGTCCCGAAGGACATCTGGCAGCCATCGATGATGCTGGCATGATCCTCTTTGTCGGTGATGACAAAATCGTGGCGCCCGATTAAGGCCGAAATCGTGCCTACATTGACCTGATAGCCGGTGCTGAAGACGACTGCCGCCTCCTTGCCGACCCAATCCGCTAACTTACGCTCCAACTGGAGATGCATCTCCAAGGTGCCGTTGAGGAAGCGGGAGCCAGTGCAACTGGTGCCATACTCGACGATGGCCTGCTCGGCGGCCCGGCGGACTTTGGGATGCACCGTCAGTCCCAGGTAATTGTTGGAGCCGATCATAATCAGGCGATGATCGCCGATGAGGGCTTCCGTTCCCTCATTGTTGGAGAGCGGGATGAAATACGGATACAGCCCCGCCTCCCGGGCCTCATCTGCGCGCGTGAATTGAGTGCATTTTTGAAAAATATCCATAAGAAATTATCCTTTCATAGCTGTGATAATGGCATAAATATACTCAGCGGAGGGAGCAGACACGGCGGATAAAATAATCTGCGTTTGCTAGTACTCCATCTGCTGAGTTGAATCCGCTGTCTAGTAGCTGTCTATTGTAGAAAGTAAGGGGGAGGTGTCAAGACGAGAGTTTTCTCCGGGTGTGACGCTTGATCGTTGGAAAAGACAGCTTGCGCCGCCTGCGGATAAATCGCAGGCTAAAAGCTGAAGTCGGCTGAAGACCGACTGTAAATAACCGGCGTG
>JBKHCQ010000234.1:0-5960 GCA_046541755.1 Anaerolineales bacterium
AGCGTGACGTGGCCTTTGTCGTAGCGATCCTCACAGCAACTATCAGGCGTGGCCCGATTGGACTACGGCTTGCTGTTTAGTCGGCACCCTTGTGCCCCCGCACATCCTCGACGACGAGCCCCGCCACGCGCTTCTGGATATCGCGCAAGGCCATCTTGACGGCGTGCTCATTCACCTCGCCCTGGAGCGCGATGCTCATCTCCAGGGTGATGGTCGTCGGCTCCTGGCTCAAGTTCCCCAATTTCATCGCCATCTGAACGACGTTGACCAGCTCTGTCTGACCGATGGCGCCGCGCAGATGGATGATGCGCGTATCCGGCGGGGGCGTCTCCGGCGCGCCGATGTAGCCTTCCGGCGCGATGGCGCTTATGCCGGTCTGGATGAGCGCGTCTGCGTCCGCCGCGTAGCCAAAGCGCCCCTCCCGAATGGCGTGGGCCAGCAGATCCATCACATGCTCGGCGGTGACGCGCTCCGCGCCGTAGGTTTCGGCCGCGCGTTCGAGTAGTTCCTGCACCGCGATCCGGCCCTCCGAGGGTGCCAGCCGCGCGACTTCCTCGGCGGTGACCGGCAACGGCACGGATTCGCCGATCAGCCAACCGCTGAAGCGCACATCGCCGGGCGTGAGCGCCGCCTGGGGGCCGCGCACCATCGCGCCCTGCGCGTGCTCGGCGTAACCGAACAGCCCCGCCTGCACGCCCTCGCAGATCGCCCCGAAGAACGCCTCCTGGTTCACCCGGCCTTCGACCAGGGGGGAGGTGCGCGCGGCGCGGAAGACATCGCTCACCTGCTGGCGCGGCTCGCTCAACAGCATCGCCGCCTCGTCGGGGGTGATGGGCGGGAAGAGCGCGTTGATCTGCGCCGGACGCAGCAACACGCCGCGCGGCCCAATCTCCACAACGCGCAGATCCCCGGCATCCGTCGGGCCGAAGAAAACGCGATCGTAGCTCTGCGCTTGCAAGATCTCGTCGCGGTCGCTGCGCAGCAGGCCGTAACCGAAGACCTCCTGCTCGACGCCCCGCTTGATCATCGCGCGGAAGACGTGCTGGCCGGCTAAGATGGGCGCCTCGCCCCGGCGCGCGAACTTCTGCCAGAGTTTCTCGGTGGTGATGACGGTCGCGGTCTTGGGCCAGAGTTCGGCCCACCGGCCCGCCAACAGCGCGGGGTTGAATTGTTGGTGGATTTTGCGGCTCTGAAGCAGTTCATCCTCCGCTTGGGAGAGCACGGTCTTGCTGGGCGGCACATAGTTCAGCTCGAACAACTCGTGCGTATCGCGCGAGGCCGGCAGCAGGAGGGTGTTGTAGGCCTTGCGGACGAAATCCTTGGCGCCATTTTCGCCCTGCCGGACGCGATCCGCGATGGTTTGCTGCTGGGTCTCGGAGAAGCGCGCCATCAGTCCCGCGTCGTCCTGCACGCGGCGGGCCGCGGCCCAATCGACCGCCCGATCCACAGCCAGGTTGATCTGCCGCGAGGCCGGGGTTAAGAAGCAGACCAGGTTCCGCCCCATGCGATGCTTCTTGCCATAGTTGGCGGCGATGTCGCGCACCTGCTCGCGCGTCCGGCCCACGATCTTGCCCTGGGTCAGGCTCAGGTGCGGCGGCAGAACGACGAGCTGCAAGGTGTCATCGTCGGGCACATCGCCCGGCACCTTGGCCAGTGCGCGCCCGTCGATGCCAGCAAGATCAGCGCTGTGAAAATCGTAATACGAGACGTTGAAGAGCTGCGACGCGCCCAACACCTCCGGCACGACGCCCTCGACCAAGCGGCGCGCCTGGTCGGTGGTGACGTTGGCCCGCTCATCGGCCAGCACCTTGTTGGGATTCGGTTCCGTCTTGAAGATCAGGCCGCCCTCCTCATCGTAGTAATAGTAGAGGCGCGCGCGGGCGTCGTCGAAGGCCTGGTTGAGATCGGAGAGCGGCAGGTGGGGCCGGGCCACGGCCAAGCGTACATCGGATTGGGGCGTGGGTTTGCGCTGCTCGCCGCCGTGGGTGAAGAGGAAGACGCTCGTCGCCACGCCCTGCACCAGGCCCAGCCGCGTGTAGAGGCCGCCGCGCTTCTGATCCGCCCGCGCGGCCAGCGCCGGATCGCCCGGCTCCGTCGTGGCGATGTCGGCACCGATAACGGCCTCCCAAGCGCTGCCGGCCACGCGGATGGTCTCTCCGCGCACATCCTCATCGGCCAGATCGACATCGGCCAGATGAATCAGGTGCAACGCACTTGGGAAGTGCGTTGCACCTGTTTTCCACAAATGCGCCAGCAGATGCGAGAGGAAGCGCAGCGTCCCTCGCGTCAACTGGAATTGCGGGCGACTGCCCCAGCGCTCGTAGAGCACCTTGATGATGCTGGGATGGAAGGGGTAGGCCTTGCGCAGCAGCAGTTCGTAATCGGCTTCGCGGGTGACCTGGGGGAGTAGATCGCGCCACTGCTCGCTGCGATAGAGGTCCGCGTAGGCGGCCGCTGTGTCCGCCGCCGCGCTCGCGTCCACCTCCTGGAAGAGCCGCGTGCGAACGATGTCGTAGATCTCGGCCCCTTCGATGGGCGAGCACGTGTTTTCCAGGCGGCGCAGGATGTCCTCCAACTGCGCCAGCGTGAAGGTGGCCTGATCCTCGGTGAGCACCTGCAACTCCTCTAACTTGCTCATGGTGAGGGAAGCGACCAACATGCTCGCCGACGTCGCGTCGACCGCCTCAGTGAGTTCTCGCAGGAAGGCCAAGGTCTGGGTCGCCAGGTTGGAATCGCCCACGCGGACGGCCGCCGCCTTATCGACGTAGTGCAGCAGCTCATCGATGAGGATGAGGTTGGGGCCGGCGGTGGTGAGCAGATGGCGCAGCTTGGCCACGCCGGGCGCCCGCTGGCCCTGGTCGCTATCGGCGAGGAGGGCGTAGAGTTCCGCGCCGCGCGCCTCCCCGCCCAGGCGATAGGCCAGTTCGCCCCACAGGGTGCGAATCGCGTGGCCGTCCACCTCGCGCCCGCCGGCGTCTAAATCGGCGCAGGGGAGCGCGGCGACGGCGGCCTGGGGGATCGTCTCGATGGCGTTGGCGCGCAGGAAGTCCGCCACGTGGGGTACGGCCAACGCCGCCTCCGGGGAGGTGAGCAGGTGATAGAGTGCCAGCTCGGCGTGGGTCTTGCCGCCGCCGAAGTTGGTCTGGAGGTGAATGATGCTCGTCTGCGCGGTGGATGCGCCCGGCTCGCCACCCAACGTAGTGAGCACATCGCGCACGATGCTTTGCAGCGTGCGGGTGAGGTGCGTGCGCTCGAAGAAAAGCGTGGGATCGCGGTACTCCGCCGGGCCTTCGTGGGCGATGGCGCGGCTCAAGTTCACGGCGAAGAGCGCCTCGGAGACGGCGTCCTCGCGGATGTCGCGGTGCGGCGTGCAGGCTGCGCGCCAGTTGGGTAGCGTGTCGTTCATTGGAATATCCTCCATTAGGGTTGCGTGTTAATAAGAAACTGGGCCGACCACGAGTCTTTCGCGAATACACGAATGGGGTAGGTCGTCATTCGTGTATTCGTGTCCCCATTCGCGGTGGGCAGAGGGGCGGCCACCTACTGCCGCTTGGATTTCGGGATGTAGATCGGCGGTTCGCCATCTCTTCGATGGGATTTATACACATCATCGCGTCCGATGCGTTGCACTGCCCCGTCATCCTGGGCCGGAAAGACTCGTTTCCATTCCAATCGGCGTCGTCCGAAGTTAAAAAGCAAGCCCACGGGCGCTTGAGTTGCCTTCAGGTAGTTGATCACTTGCGCCCGCTCATCGTTGGTCAATTGGTGAGCAAAGGCCTTGAGTTCCACGACGACGGTGCTCTCAACAAACAAATCCAGGTAGAATTGCCCGACCTGCACGTCTTCGTAGTGAACCTCGACCGGATATTGCCGTTGCACACCGATGCCTTGGTCTTTTAACTCCACCTCCAGCGCGCGTTCGTAGATTTCCTCTTTATAGCCAGGGCCAATGAAGTTATGCACCGTCATTGCCGCGCCGATGATGCGGTAGGTCAAATCATTGCCGGTGGCGTCTGTGACTAGGTCAGGCATTGGATACTCCTTTTGTCGTTAGCGTCCGGGCCGGCCACGAATTTTTCACGAATAAACGAATCGGGAGTAGCATCATTCGTGTATTCGCGTCCCCATTCGTGGAGGGCTGTTGAGCGCCTCGGAGACGGCGTCCTCGCGGATGTCGCGGTGGGGCGTGCAGGCTGCGCGCCAGTTGGGTAGCGTGTCGTTCATTGGAATATCCTCCATCAGTTTTGATGAGTCATTGCTTGTGGGCCGTCCATAAATTTCTCACGAATACACGAATGGAGGCCGGTGTCATTCGTGTATTCGCGCCTCTACTCGTGGATGGTCGCGGAGGGCCATGTTATGGCGTCAAGGTGCTGATCAAAATCCCTGGCCGGCGGGGACGATTGAGGAAAATCAAGAGGCCCTGCATCGGATTGCCGTAGGGCGTCGATAGATCACTATCGATGTTCATCTTGAACATGCGCGGAACTTCGGTCACGACAAATTGACCATCCGAGATGAAGTTCACCATCTCCCCATGTTCAAAGTAGGCCTGATAATTGAAAACCGGGCGGTCTTCGTAATAAACTAAGATGGCCACGCTCCGCGTGTTGAGCGCGTTGACCATGCGCAAGGTCATCTTGAACAATCCGATCATATCGAGTAGATCATCATGTTCCTGGCGGCGAACGCGCCGCGTCCCAAATGGGCCGCCAGAGTAGACCGTGGCGTTGTGCGGGTTTTCCTTGTCCTCCACGATGAAGCTGATGTCGTCGTGGGTAACCGTCACGCCGCCGTTACGATAGATGCGGGGTCGCTGCATCTGATGTTTGATGATAGGGGCCAGGAGCTTCATTTTGCGGAACTTGGGCGGCAGCGGCGGCTCCGATGGTTCCGGCCCTGCCCCCATCTCGTGCAGGCGTTCTTGAACTCCGTAATCCTCCGGCGATACCTTCTGGGCGCGACGATACCAGGCCAGCGCTTCGTCGCGTTGCTCAAGTTGCTGATAGGCCTTGCCCATCTGATACAAGGCGCTGAGGTTGTCAGCCTCTTCTTCTAAAACTTGCTCCAGCCAGGGAATGGCCTGCGCCGGCTCACCTGACTTGATGTGGGTGAGGCCAAGATTGAGGTTGGTCGAGATATTACCAGGATCGCGGTCAGCGGCGGCCAGAAAAGCTTCGCGCGCTTCGTCGTAACGCTCTTGTTCCAAACAAGCTAAGCCCAGGCCAAAATGTCCCTCGGGGCGGGCCGGAGCGGCGGCGATCATGCGATGAGCATTCGATTCCACCCGCTGATAATCGCCAAACTCTATATCGAGTTCGATAATTTCGTGGAGATAGGTAGCCCAGTAATCGCTCGGGGGACGTTCTCCCCGTGCGACGCGGCGGAGGTCCTTGAGCATCGTCCGCACGTCAAATTTCTGGGCCTCACGCGGCCAACGACGCCGGAAGGTTTCGATCGTCGTGATCGCCGCTTCGCTGTTCCCCATACAGGCATACGTCAGGCCCCGTTTGTAATGCAGTGCCGGATCGTCCGGCGTGAGCTTTTCGGCCTTCTCCAATGTAGCTAAGGCCTCATCAAATTGTCCCAGATCAAGATAACACGAACTCATGTTCGCGTAGATGGAGGCGCGCGTTTGCTCACCCGTTTCTGTCTCCAGGTTCAGGAGTGTTTGAAACGTCGCGATAGCCTCCTCCCATTGTTCGTCGCCCATAGCCGCCAATCCATGCACCCAAAGCTTGCCAGGGCCTTGAGGTGTTGGATCTACTCTTCTAATTTCGCTTCTAAACTTGGTCATCTGATGCGCCTCCTTCTTCTTTACTATACTTCCAGTGCTGCTGTTCGTCGTCTGCACGAGAAAAAACGCAGCCGCGAAGTAGCGATTCTTTTCACGCGGCTAGAAATGTTAGTTCCTGTCGAATTGATCACTTGGATTCTCCCGGATGTTCCCCGGCTTTACT
>JBKHCQ010000235.1:0-5899 GCA_046541755.1 Anaerolineales bacterium
GTCCAGACGATCCTCTTCGCGCGCTCGCGCTTGATGGTCGAGTTGCTGCTCAGCGAGTTGCGCGAGCGGGCCGCCCGCGCGGGCGATGATCCCGACGTGATCCAGGGCTATCGCGGCGGCTATCTTCCCTCCGAGCGGCGCGTCATCGAGCGAGATCTGCGCGAAGGCCGGACGCGCGTCGTCGTTGCCACGAACGCGCTGGAGCTGGGCATCGACATCGGCGCGTTAGATGCCGCCATCCTGGTGGGCTATCCCGGCTCGATTGCGGCCACGCATCAGCAGATGGGGCGCGCGGGCCGCCGAGCCGCGACCTCGCTCTCGATGATGATCGCCACGCCCTCGCCATTGGATCAATACCTGGTCGCGCATCCCGATTACTTCTTCGGGCGCTCGCCGGAGGAGGCGCGCATCGATCCGGACACGCTCAGCCTGCTGGCCTCGCACCTGACGTGCGCCGCGTTCGAGTTGCCCTTCGAGGCGGGAGAACCCTTCGGATCGGCCGAGAACGTCGAGGAGCTGTTGGCCGCGCTCAGCGCGGAGGGGTTGCTCCACCGCCGCGAGGGGTGCTTCACCTGGGTGGGCGAATCTTACCCGGCGCAATCGGTCTCCCTACGGACGGCCACGCCCGATAACGTCGTCATCCGCACATCGGAGGGGCGCGTCATCGGCGCGATGGATCGGCCCAGCGCGCCGCGCATGGTGCATGAGGGCGCGGTCTACGTCCACGGCGGGGAGGCCTATCTCATCACGGCGTTGGATTGGGAGCAGGGCATCGCCTCCGCGGAACCGGCGGAGCTGGGCTATTACACGGTCGCCTCCGAGGCGGTGGCGGTGAAGCGGTTAGACGTGCATCGCGAGGTCCGCGCCGGCGGCGTGCAGCTTTCGGATGAGGCCGTGCTCGTCCACAGCGAACCGACGATCTATCGGCGCGTGCGGATGACGACGCGGGAGACGTTGGGCTGGGGCGAGATCGATTTGCCGGCGCAGGAGATGGAGACGGTCGCGTTTCGCGTGGCCTTGGGCGCGGAGTTGGGCGCCGCGCTGGCCGACGCCGGCGTGATGGTCGCGCCGTTGGATTACGGCCCGGAATGGCCCAGCATCCGCCGGGAGATTTTGGCTCGTGATGGTGATCGCTGTCGGCTCTGTGGCGCGGCTGCGGAGCCTGGTCATCCGCTGGAGGTGCATCACCTCACGCCGCTGCGGACCTTTCTCTCGCAATATCCGCGCGCGGCGGCGCTGCGATTCGCCCACGCCCCGGAGAACTTGATCACGCTGTGCGGGGCGTGTCATCGGCGCGTGGAGCGCGCGCGCGGCGCGCGCACGGCCCTGGGCGGATTGGCCACGTTGCTTCGCAAGTTGGCGCCCATTTTCCTGATGTGCGACCCCGGCGACTTGGGCGCCACCGTCGAGACGCGCGGCGAGGCCCTGACCCAGCCCGCCATCCTGCTCTACGATGCGATCCCGGGCGGCGTCGGCCTGACCCCGCGCCTGGTGGATCTGTGGCCCACATTAGTCGAGGCGGCTGCGGCGCGCCTGCGGGCCTGCGCCTGCTCGCGCGGCTGTCCCTCGTGCGTCGGCCCCGTTGGCGAGAGCGAACCCGGCGCGAAATCCGCCACGCTGACGCTGTTGGCGCGCCTCTTATAAAGATCACTTTTTTACAAAGGTTAATAAAATAGATATTAAGGAGAAAATATGTTACCAATAATTGCAATTATCGGCGCCGGGACGATGGGCGAGGCGTTGATCAAGGGCCTGTTGCGCGATGCCATCACAGAGCCGCGGGCCATCATCGCGACGGGGCCGCGCGCGGAGCGCTGCGAGGAACTGCGGGCGCGCTACCAGATTCGCGCCACACAGGATAATGTCGAGGCCGCCAGGGAAGCGCAGATCATCTTCCTCTCGGTCAAGCCGCAGGTGATGCCGGAGGTGCTGATCGAACTTCGCGGTCATCTTCAGCCGGGGGCGCTCGTCTTCTCGATTGCCGCTGGCGTCGCGCTGGCCACCATCCAGGAGCATCTGGAGGTCGCTCAGATCGTGCGTGCGATGCCCAACACGCCGGCGCAGATCGGGCAGGGGATCACGGTGTGGACAGCAACGGAAGCCGTCACCGAGGCGCAGCGCGGCTACGCTCTGACGATCTTACAGGCGATGGGCGAGCAGATCTATGTCAAGGACGAGCACTACTTGGATATGTCAACGGCGCTTTCGGGCACCGGCCCGGCCTATATCTACATCTTCATGGAGGCCCTCATCGATGCGGGCGTGCATCTGGGCTTCTCGCGCCGGGTGGCCGAGCAATTGGTGCAACAGACGATTATCGGCTCCGCCCTCTACGCGCGCGAATCGGGCCTGCACCTGGCTGAACTGCGCAATCAGGTCACCTCGCCCGGTGGGACCACGGCGGAGGCGCTCTATCATATCGAGAAAGGCGGTTTCCGCACGGTGCTCTCCCGCGCGATTTGGGCCGCCTACGTGCGCTCGTCGCAGTTGGGACGGGGCGAAGAGCGTTGATGGTGGAGGGCCATTCGAGTCGAAAAATCAAAAAAAATCGCGCCGCACAGAGATTATCTCCCTGCGCGGCGCGATAGGATGTACTGCTATCCACGCTGCTGAAAAAAATCAGCAGCGTTTGAGCGCCTGGTTACTCCAATGCGTTGATGTGACGTGTCAGGCGGGACTTGAGGCGAGCGGCCTTGTTGGGATGGATGACGTTTTTGTTCGCGGCCTTGTCCAATTCCTTGGCTGCCTTCGGCATCAGTGCGCGCGCCTCTTCCGCATCCCCGGCTTCGATGGCCGAACGCACCATCTGCACGGCCCCTCGCATCTTACCCTTCACCTGACGATTGCGTAACCATTTGCGATAAGAACTTCGTATTTGCTTTTTAGCTGATTTCGTGTTTGCCACGCTTTTTCCTCCACAACCTACTAAAATACTCAAACTAAAACATAAGATGTCTCAAAAACAAAGTATACCGGATTTCTGTATTTTGTCCAATTTGATCAGAACCGAGAGACGGCGGCTGGTGGGTCTTTTGGATTTTGCCGCACACCCCTAAGTTGCCCTAAACGCAGTGAAGATGCGCCCGTTTGTGGGTAGGGTTCATACGATTGCACTTGGCGAATGTTTAAAAATCCTGGTGTTTTTTAACAATGACAGATTTTTCCAAGTTGTCCACAGTTATCCACCGGTTTTTCACAGATAGAAGTGGAAAACCAATCTATCCCTACTCAGCACCTTATTTAACGGCTTCTCGCGCGATAATTCCCCACTTGTATTGATATAAAAAGGCGTTTCTAGTGATGATTACCCACGATCTTGAGAAATAGCTACTCGATCGGGGTGAGTGATTGTGGAATACCGATCTCTAACTGTGGATAACTTGGCTAGTTTTCCCCAAATATCTCCCCGAATGGAACTTTAGAGGTGGATAAATCGTCTATAATAAATGAGAGAGATGGTTCCTAAAGACATAAGTAAGTTCTTTGGAGGTGAAAAATGAAAAAGCGTTTCGGGTTGCGAGTCTATAGGGTGATGGCGTTCGTTGGCGTAATTGTGGGCGGATTGATCGCGCCTCTGGGCGCTGAGGCGGCGCGGGCCGCTGAGGACGCTTCATGGTATGCGGAATATTTCGCTAATCCCAGCTTGCACGGCGAGCCGACGCTCACCCGCTATGAGCGCGGGCCGCACTTTGAGTGGGGCGTCGGCAGCCCGGGCGAGGGAGTTCCGGCGGATAATTTCTCCGCGCGCTTGACGCACGACGAATGGTTTAGCAGCGGCGTCTATCGCTTCTCCTATCGGGCGGATGATGGCATTCGCGTGTGGGTGAGCGATGCGTTGGTCATCGATGCATGGCAGGATGGCCCGGCGACGTGGCGCTATGTCGATTATCAACTCCCCAGCGGCGTGCATCGCGTGCGCATCGAATATTACGAGCGCACCGGCGCGGCCGCCTTGCAGGTGAGCTGGCAGAAGCTCCAGAGTGACGCGGTTTGGCAGGCGGATTACTATGCCAACACCAACTTCTCCGGCGATCCCGTGCTGACGCGCCAGGACACGGCCATCGATTTCGATTGGGGCTATGGCAGCCCCGATCCGGCCGTGCCGGCGGATAATTTTTCTGTTCATTGGTCCCGCGTGATGGGCTTTGAGGCCGGAACGTATCGCTTCTACACCAGCAGCGATGATGGGATGCGCATCTACGTCGACGGCCACAAGGTGGTCGACGCCTGGCAGAAGCAGAAGCTGCCCAACACCCACTACGGCGATATTACCCTTCCGGCCGGTCAGCACTCGGTCATCGTGCAGTATTTTGAAGAAGGCGGCGAGGCCAGCGCACACGCCTGGTGGAATCGCCTCGATCAATTTACGGGTTGGGAGGGGCGCTATTATGATAACAAGCATCTGCGCGGCGGCCCGGCCTTGATCCGCGACGATGCGGAGATCAACTTCGATTGGGGCGAAGGATCGCCCGCCTCCTGGATCGACAGTGATAATTTCTCGGCGATGTGGACACGGACCTTCGATTTCAAACCGGGTTTCTATCGCTTTAACGTCCGCGCCGATGATGGCGTGCGCGTCTGGCTCGATCAGACCGACCTGCGAATCAACAAGTGGGAGCCGCAGGACTTCGCGTGGCATTATCACGGCTGGCACTATCTAGAGGGGCCGCATGAGATCAGGGTGGAGTACTTCGAGGGAACCGGTTCCGCGCGCCTCCAGTTCTGGTGGGATTACGCCGCGACGCAAACGGCCGCCGAAGCGATGGCGCCCTCGCCGACCTATGGCTTCGCTACCGCGCCCGCCGCCCCGCAGCCGACGCCCGCGCCTACATCACCGCCGGCCGCCGCGCCGGCGACAGCGACCAACGGGCCTGGCCCGTGGCGCGGCGAGTACTTCGCCAGCCGATATCCCTCCGGCGAGCCGGCGCTCGTGCGCACCGATGAAGCCATCGACTTCACCTGGGGCTGGCAGGCGCCCGATCCTGCCCTGCCCGTCAATAACTTCTCCGCGCGTTGGACGGGCGAGTTCCCCTTCGAGGCGGGACGCTATCGCTTCACGACCTTGACCGATGATGGCGTGCGTCTGTACGTGAACGATGAATTGCTCATCGATAGTTGGCGTAGGATGCGCGGCGTGCGCACGGGGACGATCGATCTCCCGGCCGGCACACACACCGTGCGGGTGGAGTACTTCGAGGCGATGCAGGCGGCGCAGGCCCACGTGAATTGGCAGCGTCTTGACAGCTCCAGCGCATCCCCGCCGAGCACATCTGCCCCATCGCCGGCGACCGTGGATGGCGCGCCGGGGCCGTGGCGCATCCAATACTACGATAATCGCACCCTGAGCGGCGATCCCGTGCTCGTGTTGCCGGCCGAGCGGGCGCGCCTCAACTACCATTGGGGCTTCGGTTCGCCCGCCGAGGACGTGCCCAAGGACAACTTCTCCGCGCGCTTCGAGCGCACCCAACACTTCGAGGCCGGACGCTATCGCTTCACTACCTACTCTGATGATGGTGTGCGTCTGTACATCGATGACGAGTTGATTATCAACAGTTGGCGTCCGATGCGCGGCGCGCGCGCCGCCGCGATCCGTCTGGAAGAGGGCGAGCACACCATCCGCCTGGAGTATTTTGAGCAATCGGGCGTCGCGCTGGTCAATTTGAACTGGGAGCCGTGGTAGTAACGGTCTTGGTAATCCTATCCGTGGCGGGATGCCTGGGCAACGCGGGCATCCCGTCTGTGCATGATGGTCGGGATGATGTGTGCGTCAAACCGCGTAGCGTACAATCTCGTGCATCTTGGGGCAGCTTCGTTTGTCTGACCCAGGGGCGCGATGGCTGATTGTCGGAAAGCATCCCGCCGCGCCCCGCGCCTAAGATTGAAATCCCCGGCTACTAAG
>JBKHCQ010000236.1:0-5880 GCA_046541755.1 Anaerolineales bacterium
GCCCTGATCCATCGCTTGGATCTGCTGAACGGCGATCTGATCCTGTTGATGCCCGGGTCGCTTTCAACCTTCGCAAGGGTGACTGCTTTTACTACCTCTCTGTCTTCACCTCGATCTTCTCCCCATCGGAGACAATCTCAATCGTCCCGTCCTGATCCGTGCGATAGACCGGCACATCCATCAGGCGCGCCAGCACGGCGGGCGCGGGATACCGCCCCCAAGTGTCCGCGCCCACGCTGATGACCGCCACCTCCGGCGCCACCGCTTGCAAGAAGGCCGGCGTGGCGGCGGTCGCGTCCCCGTGACGGGGCGCCAGGAGCACCGTACTCCGCAAATCCCCCTGATGGCGCGTCACTAAAGCCTCCTCGACGAGCGTGGTGGCGTCGCCCGGCAGCAGGATGCTCGTCTCCCCATAGACGATCTGCAACACCAACGGCCCCGTCGCGCTGACATCTGGCCACAGTGTGCGCAGCGCCACATCCTGATCCAACTGCCAGCTCATCCCGCTGCTGAGGTGGCCCACCGTGTCCGATGGACGCTCCTCCAGAAGCCTCTCCCACGTCTCATAGAGATTCCCCGATCCCGTCTCTGGCCCCACGCTGACAAAATCGACGCGATAGCGCTCCAGCACCGGAATCAGCCCGGCCAGCCGCTCCTCGTCCGGCGAGGTGAGCGCCGCCATATCCAAGCTGCGATCCCAGAACGGCATCCGGCGGCCCACGCGCGAGAGCGTCTGCGGCGCGTCAGGGCCGCCATCGATGAGAATCTGACGCCCGTGCGGCGTCTGAATGAAAATCGCGTCACCCTGACCGACATCCAAAATGTGGACGTGCAGCCGTCCATCGGGCATCGCGGTGAAAAAGATCACGGAGAGCGCGACGACGGCCCCGCCCGCGGCGATTTGCCATTGCGCCGCCCGTTGCATCTGACCCCACCAGCGACGACGCTTGGCGCGTGGAAGGGATCGCCACCACGTCCCGCCGAAGAGCGCCGCGTAATACCCGAAGACCAGCGGCGCCGTCATCCCCTCCAGCGCGATCGAGGCCCGGGGCGCTCGTGCCGTCCAGCGTACCATCTCGATGGTGTAGGTGAGGAAGGCCCACGCCAACCAGGAGAAAATCTGCCCCAGCGGTCGGATAATCAGACCGCCTAACAGTGCCAGCGCGCCCCACAACATCACGAAGGATTGCACCGGCAGGATGAGGATGTTGGTGATCAGCGTGACCAGCGAGAGCCGCCCGAAGGTCGCGACGATGATGGGCGTGGTGGTGATCTGCGCGGCCAACGTGACCAAGAGCGCGTCGCTCAGCAGGCCCAGGATCTGCTCGGCGCGTTCTTGGCGGATGAACTGGGTCAGCCAGCGACGCGCGCTTTCTGTTAGCGGATCGGTGTAGAGGATCAGGCCCATAGTGGCGGCCAGGCTGAGTTGGAATCCCACATCCCAGAGCACGTAGGGATTGTGCAGCGACATCAGGAAAGCCGCGCTCGCCAGTGATGTAGGGCCGTGGACGCCGCGCCCCTCGTGGCGGGCCAGCACGGCGACGCTGGCCATCACGGCGGCGCGCACCACCGCCGCCGACGCCCCGACGAGCACCGTGTAGATCCACACGCCGCCCAGCGCCACGAGCACCTCGCCGCGCCGGCCCAACAGCCGATTGGCTATCGCGGCGAAGACGCCCGCGATGATGCTCAAGTTGAAGCCGGAGATCGCGATGATGTGCGTGGTGCCCGTCGCCGAGAACGCCGCGCCCAACTCATCCGAGATGCCGGTCTCGATGCCCAGCAGGATGCCGGCCAACAGCGAGGACTGCGGTTCGGGCAGCAGGGTGTGGATGGTGTGCAGTGCGTGCTCGCGGAACCGAAAGAGCGCGTCTTTGAAGGGGGATGCCTGATGGCTTTCCAGTATTTCGACGTAGGCGTGGTAAGAGTTCTGTGCTGAGGAAGAGAGCGGCTGGTATTCGGCGCCGCGCATCAGCGCGTAGATGCCCTGGCGGGCAAGATAGGCGCGATAGGAGAACTCCGCGAAGACCGGCGGCGACTCCACAGCGCCCACCACATAGATCCGATCTCCGTAATGCGCGGGAGTGTAGGCCGGCGCCTTTACCATCAATCGCCCGCCCACGGGGGCCTCGGCGCCGCTGGGCAGCGTCAACTGCTCGGCTTGGATGACGAGATCCGTCTGGCGGGGATGCCGCTCCGGCGGCTCGATGACGACGCCGACGACCTCGACCGGGCCGGGGCTGGCGCCGGCGTAGAACGCGATGTGCTCCGGATTGATTTGGGGTTGCGCTAAGAAGATCCTCCCCGCGCCCAACAACACGCCCAGCGCGATCAAAGCCGCGCGCCGCGCCCACGTCGCATCGCGCCAGCCGATGAAGAGCACCATCGCCAAGGGCAATAGCAGCAGGAGCCAGATCAAGGGGAAAAAAGCAAGGTGGGCCAGCAAAATCCCGCTGGCCCACGCTAGGGTGAAAAGTAATAACGGCGTCATCGATAAACGCCTCGCAATCTCAGAGATTTACCGCATTATCGCGAGCAGGATGGTTGTTGTTACCCCGCCAACTCCTCGGTCAAGGAGCGGATGTCATAGAATGGCCCATCGGATGGGGTGATCGTGCGCGCGCGCAATTGAGCCAGGGGATACTCTTGGTCTTCGACCGTGATGTGCCCGGATTCCTGATCGAAGAAGTTGTAGTGTGATCCCACCTCTTGCGCGAATTTCTCGGCCACTTTTGATTCTAAGGTCGCGGCGCGCTCTTGCCCGGTGACGATGATGAAATCGTCGTTGCCGCCATAGCCGAGGAAATCCTTCTCGATGTCATCGGCGGCCAGAGCCTCCGCCAAGATCCGCGCGATGCCGCGCAACATCTCCTCGCCGGCCATAAAGCCGTAGGCCTCGCGGAACGGATCGATGAAGCGCACGCGGAAACGCATCAATGCCCAATCGCCCTCGGGATCGCGCAGGAGGTCGCGTAATTGATCCTGGACCAGCACGCCGGCCGGGAGGCCGGTCGTCGGATCGGTGCGGTTGGCCATATTCGCCCGGCGCAGCGCATTGCCCACGCGCAACGTGACCTCTTCGGGATCAAAGGGACACGCGACGAAGTCGTTCGCGCCTAATGCCAGGCCATCGATGCGCTGTTGCTGATTCTCCTCGTCCGCGATCATAATGAGGTGGACATGCTGGGTGCGGTTGAAGCTCCGCAGCCGCTCCGCTGCCTCGGCGCCGGTCATATCCGGCAGTGAGGTGCTCAGCAAAATCACCTGCGGCATAAATCGGAGCGCTTCTTGAACCCCCTTCTGGCCGGTTTTGGCCTCAGCAACGTCGATGTCTTCCGTCTCGAATTGTTTCTTTAAAAGTTCCCGATTGCTATCTAGGTCTTCGATAATTAGGACTCGGCCTTCCACGTTGCACTTCCTCCACTGGGTAATTGTCCAGAAATCAATCGTAATATCTTTGACATTTTGCCATAGGCGACTGACCTACGGACTTTTTTCATCAGATTCATAAGATAAAAACCACCTTCATTATATGAGCTAAGAGAAAAGTCGTCAAGTAAATTTCAGCCGGATGGCTGGCGCACCACCACGGGCAGATAGAGGCGCGGCTGCGGTGGCCGATGTAAGAGCAGCCACGCCTGGATGCTCTCTTGGCCGCACAGGTTCGTCGTCGTCAGCGTGACGCGATAGGGCAAGATCATGGTGTTGGTGCTATCCGGCGGCTCGGCAAAGGTGTGGGTGATGGGATTGCCCGCTTTGATGACGGCCCCCGCGTCGCCCAACTGCCAGGTGTAGGTGAGGGGCAGCGTCCCGGCGGTGACCGCGCCGGTGAAGGTGATGGGCATCCCGAAGGTCGGCGTGGGCGGCTGCCACGTCATCACTGTGCCCGATACGGGCATGCACGTGGTCGTGACCGGCACGAGCGCGGTTTGCGCGTCCTGACCGCAGGGATTGGTCGCCGTCAGCGTCACGCGATAGGAGAGCATCAGTGTGTGCGTGCCGCTCGGCGTCCCGACGAAGGTATGGCTGATGGGATTGCCCACGACTACCGCATCGTCATCCTCGAAATGCCAGGTGTAGGTGAGGGGCAAACTTCCCCCACTGATCTCGCCCGTAAACGTGACCGGCGAATTGAACATCGGCGAGGGCGGCTGCCACGAGATCGCGGCGCCGGTCACAGGCTCGCACGCTGCCGGCACGGTGATGTCAACGGTGGTAGTCTGCCCCGCCGTTGCCTGCACCTCCGGTATGACGGCCAGTACCTCGCCCGCGTGGGAGATCGTCAGCGAGTAGGTCCCGCTCACCACCAGCATTTGATAGCCGCCCTCGGCGTCGGTGGTCGTGGCCCACGTCAGCAGCGGGGAGCGCGCGGCCTCGATATCGTAGGCGAGGGCCTGGCTCGTGAGCAGCGTCGCGGGCGCCTGCTGCACCACGCCCGCGATCGTCGCCGCCGAGGCCACCGCATTCCCCACATCTAAGCGCCCCCACCCATAGAGGTGATTGGGCGCGCTCTGCTCCGAGTTGCACGCCGTCGTGGGAATCGGTTCCGCCGTGGCGTTGAGGACCTGCTCCGTCCAATCCAAGTTGGTTCGCAGCGCCGGATGGGCCGACCAGAGCAGCGCCGCCGCGCCCGCCACGTGCGGGCTGGCCATCGAGGTGCCGCTCAGCCAGCCATAGCCGCCCCCGCGTGTGCTGGAGCGCACGCTCACCCCCGGCGCGCTGAGATCGGGCTTGGCGTAGGTCTGGCCGTTCCACGTCGCCGGGCCGCGACTGCTGAACGAGGCCAGGTTATCGCTGCTGTCCGTCGCGCCGATGGTGTAGGTGGTCGTGTAGATGGCCGGCGGTTCGCTGATGGTCCCGCACGCGCTGCCGCTGTTCCCGGCGGAGGCGACGACCAGGATGCCCGCCGCGCGCACGTTGGCCACGACTTGCGCCAGCAGCGCCGTGTGCTCCGCGTCGCAGCCCTCGGAGGCGGGGCAGCTCCAGGAGTTGTTGATCACGTCGGGCGCTTGGCCGGGATCGCCCAGCGCCGGCGTCGCGCCAACGGGATAGGGGGCGATGAAGAACTCGAAGCACTCGGCGTAGGTCGCGGGCGATCCCTTCCCCTGATTCATGTTGCGGCAGCCGATCCAGCGCGCGCCCGGCGCCACGCCGATCTGATTGGCCCCGCCGTCGTCGCCGACCATCGTGCCCATCGTGTGCGTCCCGTGGCCGTGATCGTCGCAGGGCGCGGGCGCATCTGGGCCACAGCTCCCCCCGCCGCTGTGGATCGCGTCGTGCCAGTGATAGTTGTGCGTCGCGGCGGCGCCGTCCCAACCGCGATAGGCGGCCTGGAGCGCGGGATGTTCCCACTCGTAGCCCGTATCCTGCCCGGCGATGACGATCCCCTGCCCGGTGAAGCCTTGCGCCCACACCTCCGGCGCGTTGATCTTTTGCACGCCCCACTCGATGCCCTGGGGCGCGCGCGGCTGGGAAGCGAGCGCTGCGGCTTCTGACAACCGAGGGTCGATGTCCATTCGCACCTGGGGATTGGTGAGGATGCGCGCGACGTCGGCGCGGCCGGCCAGGGCGAGCGCCAACTCGCGATCCGCCTCCAGTTGGAGCATGTTGATGATGTAGAAGGAGCGATAGGCCACGCCTTGCGCTGTCAGCCAGCTTTGAAGCGGGCGCTGCGAGTGCTGCGCGATTTCCCAGAGATGCGACTGGACCCAGCGCCCGCGCGCCGCTTGGGTGGGGGCCGTCCGGGCGGATGCCAGATCGGCCTGCGCGGCTAAGAGCACGAGCACGTCGACGGTCGCCGCGTCCGCCGTCGCTGCCCAGGCCTGAGCGGAGATTTTCGTAAGCGTAGGCCGGATGGGTAATCCGGCTGAGGTCGGAATG
>JBKHCQ010000237.1:0-5879 GCA_046541755.1 Anaerolineales bacterium
ATTCGATTATATCCGTCACCTCCGGCTTGCCCTTCGTGATAGTGCCGGTCTTATCGAAGATCACGATGCCCACATCCTTGAGCGTCTGGATCGCCTCGCCGCTGCGGATGAGGATGCCGTGCTCGGCCCCCATCCCGCTGCCGACCATCAGCGCCGTCGGCGTCGCCAGGCCCAGCGCGCAGGGGCAGGCGATGACGAAGACGGAGACCATCGAGACGATGGCCAACGTCCAGATCCCCAGGTTGGGATTGACCCACGGGAGGAGTCCGCCCGCCGCCGTGAGCGCGCGCATCGTCTCCGGGAAGAGTAGGCGGGAGAAGAAGGTGAGCACCGCGATGGTGATGATGATGGGCACAAAGACCGCCGTGATCCTATCGGCGAAGGCCTGGATGGGCACCTTGGTGCCCTGCGCCTGTTCCACAAGCTTCACGACCTGGGCCAAGAAGGTGTCCTTGCCCACGCGCGTCGCCTCGACTTTGAGCAGCCCTACCTGGTTGACCGTCGCGCCGATGACCTCGTCGCCCGGCGTCTTGGTGACGGGCATACTCTCGCCGGTCGCCATCGATTCGTCCACCGCGCTTTCGCCCGCGATGACGACGCCGTCAGTGGGGATCTTCTCGCCGGGCCGCACGACCATCACGTCGCCCACCTCAACCTGCTCGATGGGGACTTCGATTTCCGTGCCATCCTTGCCATCCTTGCCATCGCGCAAAATATGGGCCGTCTTCGCACCCAACTCCAGCAATTTGCGGATGGCCTGTGAGGCGCGGCCCTTGGCGCTCTCTTCGATGTAACGCCCGGTCAAGTGGAAGGCCATGATCATCGCCGAGACGCCCGCGTAGTTCGCGACGGGCGCGAAGAACGAGAGCGGCCCCGTCACCAGCGAGGCGCCCGTCCCCAGCGTGATGAGCGTATCCATATTGGCGTAGCCGTGCAGCGCCGCGCGGATGCCGCTGGTGTAGGTTTTGCGTCCCACCCAGAAGAGCACGGGCAGCGCCAGCACGATCATCCCCAGATTGAAGATCGTGGCGGTGGGCCACATCACGCCGAAGAACATCTCCGGGATCATCCAGAGCATAATCACGGCGGTGAAGGCCCACGCGATCCACATCCGGCGGCGGGCCTCGGCCATCTTGCGCTCGGCCTCATCGTGGACGCTATCGGTTACGGGCGTCTCGCGCTCGATCACCTCGTAGCCGGCCTCGGAGACCGCGCTTTTGAAATCGCGCAGATCCGCCGCGCCGGGGACGTAGGTCACCGTGGCTTTCTCCGTCGCCAGATTGACGTTCGCCTCTAAGACGCCGGGCACCTTGCTCAGCGCCTTTTGCACGTGATTGACGCACACGGCGCAGGTCATCCCGCCGATGTTCAGCGTCATCGACTCCGTCGCCACATCGTAGCCGGTCTCGCGCACCGCCCCGACCAACGCCTTCGTTGGGATCTCTGTATCGAAGCGGAGGCTGGCCTTCTCCGTCGCCAAATTCACATTGACCTCGCCCATCCCCTCGACGCCACTGAGCGCCTTCTGGACGTGATTCACACACGATGCACACGTCATCCCCTTGATGGGAATCTCCATCTGTTTCTCTGCCATGCTGTTTTCCCTTCACTTTGCGAGTATGGTGATTTATTAAGATATTTATCATCTTTATTATAACATAAGATCTCAAGCTCGTAAAGACGTACCAGGTTTCTTGTTTTTTAGGCTGAGGTTAGCGCCTGCCCCGGAGGAGCTTTTCGCTGCGCCTCACTCTCTCGATTTGGTTCAATCACCGAGTTGTGCTATGCTTATTGCGTTACAGAATCAGATCCACCGTGTTTATACCGATTTTGAGCAGCGTATCTGGGGTAGGAGACAATCAAGGAGGCAATCTATGAGAGACCGCATCGGGAAACCGGACTTGATTGCCCGTGTCGCCGAGCGGCTTGATATGACACCGGGCGCCGTCGAGCCGGTGATCGAGGCGACGTTGGACGAGATCTACCAGGCCATCAAACGCGAGCAGCGCGTCACCTTGCGAAACTTCGGCACCTTCTACGTCCGCGCCGGCCGGGATACCTGGACCTTCAAGTTCAATCCCTCGCAGAAGTGGCGCAAGCTCTTCGGTTGGTCATCGTCGTACAAGGGGGAGTTATAATAAGACACACAGAAAATTATATCAAGTATTCGAGCATAAGCCTGTCGATTAATTCTTGACTAACCTCAAGCCCTTGTTCTTCAATCCATTCAAACACATCCTTGTCCTTCTTGGAACTGTTACAGGATGTGCAAGCTGGCACGATATTATAAGGAACAGTTTTACCGCCTTTAGAGACCGGTTTGACGTGGTCCCAAGTATCAGCTGCAGCGCCACAGTATGCACAGCGTCCATCAAAATTCTCGAGAATTATTTGTTGTCCAATCACGGGTATTTTGTCAACACCTCGTTTTCGACTGTGAGCATGCTGCTTGCGTTCCATTCTATATTCTTCATCTTCTCGGTAACGTTCACGAGCTTCTCTATTGTGACAATCTCGACACGCACCTTTGCTAACCTCTGCAACAGAAAGCCACTCCTTGCATCCTCTACACCAAGCAAAACCTTTCTTTCTCATCTCTCTTCGTTTCTTCCTAGATGGGCCACCAGTTTTCCGAGTATAGGAACAACTCTTACAAATAGCTTTCAATCCATCGCTTCTTGAGGCATCTCGAGAAAATTCCTCAACTTTCTTCCACGTCTCGCACTTCCAACACCATTTCAGACTTGCATTAACATTTCTCATATATTCTTCGAAGTCCATTCCGAGACGTGCTGCGGCTACTTTGAGCGCGCCGATTTTGCTTCCCATATCCACCTCCGTGCCTAGATTCTTATGTACATTCAATAATATCATATGGTAAGGGAGGAGCAAATGTCCACAACAGATATTGAGTGGGTTAGAAATCCAGATGGAACGCAGGGAAAAACCTGGAATCCGGTCACGGGCTGCACCAAAGTCAGCCCTGGATGCGAGCATTGTTATGCTGAGCGCATGGCCTATCGCTTAAAGGCGATGGGGCAGCCGAACTACCGCAACGGCTTCCAACTCACGGTACATCCTCACATGCTCGACCGCCCTTTCGAATGGAAAAAACCGCAGATGGTCTTCGTCAATTCGATGAGCGATCTTTTTCATCAAGATGTTCCCTTGGATTTCATCCAGCAGGTGTTCGCCGTGATGCGCGAGGCACACTGGCACACGTTCCAGGTATTGACCAAGCGCGCCGAGCGTTTGGCCGCGCTGGATGCCGACCTCGATTGGCCCGCCAACGTGTGGATGGGTGTCAGCGTCGAGAACCGTGACTACACCGGGCGCATCGACTATTTGCGACAAACCCGCGCTGACGTCAAATTCCTCTCGTTGGAGCCGCTCCTGGGGCCGCTGCCTGATCTAGATCTGCACGAGATCGACTGGGTGATCGTCGGCGGCGAATCCGGCCCCGGCGCACGCCCGATGGATCGCGAATGGGTCACAGACATTCGCGATCAATGTTTAGCCGCGAATATCCCCTTCTTCTTCAAGCAATGGGGCGGCACACGCAAGAAAAAAGCCGGGCGCAAATTAGAAGGCCGTTTCTGGAATCAAATGCCGCACCTGGCCTTCGCGGGCGCCTAGTCCTGGTTGTTCAAAGGGCATCGTTACTTCAATTGACTCAGCGCCAAACTCACTTACACTTAGGGAGAGAGGTTGGCCTATCCTCAAAGGAGAGAGTTTATGCCGGTTATGCAAGTCAAAATGCAATTACCCACCGAGGAACTTTTGAAAGCTGTGGCCCAGCTTAATTCGGCAGAGTTAGAGCAATTTGTGCACCAGGTGATGCACCTAGTAGCCCAACGGCGCGCGCCGGTCTTGTCCCACAGTGAAGCTGAGCTGTTGCTAAAACTCAACCAAAGTACGCCCACACCAGAGATGCAACAACGACATGCCGTATTGGTGGAGAAACGCCAAGCCGAAGCGCTAACGGACGAAGAATACGAGGAGTTGCTGGCTCTTACCGAACATTTTGAAGGATTGAACGTCCAACGACTTGAAACCTTAGTAGCATTGGCGCGCTTACGGGATGTATCTTTACCGGAGTTGATGCGTGACTTAGGTATCCAAGAAGGCGATGTTGTCTAAGCGATCCGTAACAGTAAAGCAAAAGCAGATGGTAATCCGCCGCGCGCGGGGGTGTTGCGAATACTGCCAAAATCAATTGCGCTTCACTAATCAGGCATTTTCGATTGAACACATCATTCCCAAAAGTCGAGGCGGGAAAAGCTTGCTTGATAATCTCGCGTTATTGTGTCAAAGCTGCAACAATCATAAATACACCAAAACAACTGGCGTAGATCCAATTACGGGCAAAACGGTTCCCTTGTACCATCCTCGACAACAATCCTGGGAGGAGCATTTTGCCTGGAATGATGACTGCACGCTCATCATCGGAATCACGCCTACCGGGCGCGCCACGGTCGCAACGCTCCGGCTCAATAAATCAGGATTGGTCAATCTGCGGCGAATTCTATATGCTGTGGGTGAACATCCACCTCTTTGAACACCCCTCCTTGCCAATCCCCCAAACCGTGTTAGATTAGGCGCATCTTATCCAAAGGGTCAAAACAATGGACTGCGACACCAACATCAAGCACTAAAACCCAGGCAATTTCCGCCCCATCGGGGCGCTTGATGTGTATGCCAATCGTTGGGTGAAGTGCTACGAGTTACCTCTGTCGCAGCACGTCGAAGCTACATAACTTATATTGGCACACAACCGCGGACGTCTGTGACGTTCGCGGCTTTTTTATGTCAC
Source organism: Anaerolineales bacterium (assembly GCA_046541755.1). Lineage (GTDB taxonomy): Bacteria > Chloroflexota > Anaerolineae > B4-G1 > SLSP01 > JAAAOZ01. Next base: position 4,814 of record JBKHCQ010000237.1, read on the forward strand.
AACATCACCAGCCTTCCCGGAAGGTACACAAGGAGTCATCAATGAAAATCCCCATCCGAAAATACTGGCGCCTGTTGCACACCTACCTGCGCCCGCAGGGACGCCGGATCGCGATCCTGGCGCTCCTAGTCGGCGCGAAGATTGTGCTGCGCCTCCTCAACCCGCAGATCATGCGCGTGTTCTTAGATCAGGCGTTCGCGGGCGCGCCGCTCGCCACGCTGGTGCGCGAGGGCGTGGCCTTCTTTGCCATCGCCGTGCTCACCCAGGGCCTCACCGTTGCCAACCTCTACACCAGCGAGATGGTCGCCTGGTCGGCCACCAACGCGCTGCGGCTCGATCTGCTGCGCCACTGCCTGCACCTCGACCTGAGCTTCCACAAGGCGCACAAACCCGGCGAGCTGACCGAGCGCATCGACAGCGATGTGGACGCGCTCTCCAACTTCTTCTCCGGCTTTGCGCTCAACGTCATCGGTAACGGCGTGCTGGCCATTGGCGTCCTAGTGCTCCTCTCCCGCGAGGGCTGGCTGCTGGGCGTCAGCTTCACGCTCTACACGATCATCGGCCTGCTCGTGCTCGTGCGCCTGCGCGAAATCACCATTCCCTTCTGGGATCGCCTGCACGACATCCGCGCGCGCTTCTACGGCTTCCTGGGCGAGCAATTCTCCGGCACGGAGGACATCCGCGCGAACGGCGCGCAGACTTACGTGATGCGTCGCTTTTATCAGATGCTCCGCCGCTGGCTGCCCATCGACCGCAACGCCAGCCTGGCCGCCTACTCCGGCTGGATGACCAACGCGGCCTTAATTGCCGTGGGGGAAGCGCTGGCCTACGGCCTGGCGGGCTACCTCTGGTTCCGGGGATCGATCACCATCGGCGTGGCCTACCTCATCAGCGATTACATGGGCCTGCTCTTCGGGCAGATCGCCGAACTGCGCTGGCACCTTTCCGACCTGCAACACGCGGAGGCGGGGATCGGGCGCATCGAGGCGCTCTTCGCCCGGCAATCGAAGCTGGAGGACGGCGCGAATGGCCCCTTGCCCCCCGGCGCGCTCGATGTGGCGTTCGA
>JBKHCQ010000238.1:0-5852 GCA_046541755.1 Anaerolineales bacterium
TCCAAGAAAATAAACCTCCAAAATACAAGCGATCTTCAGAGGGAAAAGCATCTAGTTTGGGGGATGGTTCACCTGTAGGTAGAAATAGGTTTATACTTTAGAGTAATTTAAGTCGCGAACTGCAATAATAGCTACAAATACTCAAATTAGCTAAAATAATCGCTTTTCGTTCGTAGTAAGCCTCGGATCGCTATCGGAGTGGCGTTTTTCGGACTTCACAATGGTACTCCATTTCATCGCGTAGCGGATGCCTCACTATGAACAAGTGTTAACCAATCAATGAACCATCCCCAAAGCTCAATATCGATGCACCGCCAAGGTATTCTTATGCCGAAAATCATTACGAAATACGCAGTACGCAATACGTAATCATTTTGCAAAGAAAGGAGATCACATCATGACCCTACCCAAATCTGTTTTAGGAAAAACCGGGCTGCTGGTGAGTCGATTAGGCGCGGGCTTGTCCGAAATCGGCTATGAATTGACCTTATCGGAGGTGGAGCAGGCCGGGCGAGTGCTGAACACCGCGTTAGATCTGGGCATCAATTTCCTGGATACCTCCGCCTGCTACGGCATCAGCGAGGAGCTGATCGGCCGGACGGTCGCCCATCGGCGCGCGGAGTACGTCTTGGCGACCAAGTGCGGGCACGTGGCGGGCGAGTATAAAGGTGAGCCGTGGACGGCCCAGACGGTCACGGACAGCATCGACCGCAGCCTGAAGCGCTTGCGCACGGATTATCTTGATCTGGTGCAGTTGCACTCCTGCGGCGTGGATGTGCTGGAGCGCGGCGAGGTGATCGCGGCGCTGTTGGCGGCCCGCGACGCGGGGAAGACGCGCTTCGTGGGCTACAGCGGCGATAACGAGGCGGCGCTGTGGGCTGTGGAGAGCGGTCACTTCGATACGTTGCAGACCAGCTTCAATCTGGTGGATCAGCGCGCCCGCTTTGAGCTGTTCCCCAAGGCCGTCGAGCGGGAGATGGGCATCATCGCCAAGCGGCCCATCGCCAACGCCGCCTGGGGCGCGAAGCGGAGTCCCAGCGACTACGCCGAGCCGTACTTCCGCCGGGCGCAGGCGATGATCGACCCCGGCCCGATCCCCGGCGCGCCGGAGAACGGCGTCCTGCTGGCGTTGGGCTTCGTCGCCGCGCACGCCGAGGTGGACACGATGATCGTCGGCACGAAGAACCCGGCCCACATGCGCCAGAACATCGAATGGATGGCGGGAGAAGGAGATGCGCTACCCTTGTCCGAGGAGACCGTCGCGGCGCTGCGCGAGCGCTTCGAGGCGCTCGGATCGGATTGGGAGCAGAAGACGTGAACTGCTTGGAATTGCGAATGATGAATGGAGGAATTGCGAATGATGAATGATGAATTTAGAATATTTTTACAGAGCGATACTTTCCTATTCCCAATTCTAAATTCTGCATTCCCAATTCCCAATTCGCATCTGTGCTACTTCTTGCCGGGAAACCCGTATAATTGAGTAGGATGGCACAAAGAGGGGAAGTAAGTAAAATTTAATTTGCCCAGGATGTGCTTAATTTTTAAGTGCCTTGTTCGTATCGAGGCGCAGTTTCAGATTTCTAGCCAAATTTTTAATCTTTTAGTCAGATGAAATGAGGAGGTAATGACGATGGATTACGGCAAGTTATTGAGTCGCGCGTGGGATATCATCTGGAAATACAAATTCCTGATCCTGCTGGGGGTGTTGGTCGCACTGGGCAGCAGCCATGGCGGAACCGGTTCGCCTGGCGGCGGGGGCAGCGGTGGTTTTCGGGGTGATCGCCCTAACGGCGAATTCGATTGGCAGCACCCACCGTTTGACTTCCCGGAGGAGTTCCCAGAGTTCGATGAATTTGAGCGTGAGTATGGGCGCGGCGCTTCCATCTTTGGGGTTATTCTGGTGATTTTGCTCGTCGGCGTGGTGATTGTGATCGGGCTGGCGTTGTGGGTCGTCGCGACCGTTGCGCGCGGCGGGCTGATCGACGCGGTGCGGGTCATCGAATCGGGAGGGACGTCGAGCTTCTCGCTGGCGTGGCAGGCCGGTTGGCGGCACGGCTGGCGATTGCTGGGCATCGGCATCCTGCCCGCGCTCCCGATGCTCGTGTTGACCATCGGCGGCTTAGGGATGACGGGCGTGTTGGCCGGTCTCACCGGCCTTTTTGGTCGGGATTTGGCCGCTTTTTCCGGCTTCGGCGGCTTGATCGGGATCTTCGCCGCGCTGGCGTGCATCGCTGCGCCGCTGGCGCTCGTGTTGGGGCTGTTGCAGACCTTTGCCAATCGCGCCTGCATGTTCGATGATCTGGGCGTCTTCGCCTCGTACCGCCGGGGCTGGGATGTGCTGGTCAATAACATCGGCCCGGCGCTGGTACTCTTCCTCATTCAGCTCGGCATCAACATCGCGATAGGATTGGTGATGATCTTGCCCGGCATCTTGATGGCCCTCTGCTGCATCCTGTGGCCGGTGTTGCTCTTGATCCAGGGCGCCATCGCGGCCTACTTCTCCACGATGTGGACCCTGGCCTGGGGCGATTGGACGGGCGAGTGGTCGGGCGCCTCCGCTTTGGCTATGGAGTAGGCCGGGCAGCGATAACCTGACACGCGATTTTTAGATCATAGAGGCGCCCCACAGCGGGGCGCCTCTTTTTTGGGGCCTGCAGATAAATCGCGGGCTACAAGTTCAAGTCGGCTCGTCCCAGGTCGGTAGACCTGTTGGTCAATGAAAGCCGACCTAGCTACCGGACACTTTTTGAAAACAGCTCACGGATTTTTATATCTTCCGCCGGCGAAGCTCTCCAGCTTGGCGCGCGTTTTTACCACTCACGTCTATTTGGACGAGTTTAAGGTCAAATTTTTGGCCTTTGTAGGCCTGTTATAGCCATTCCCGCAATATAAAAATCAAAAAATATCTGGGTTAATCCGTGATTATCCGTGAGCTAAGAAGTGTCCGGTGAATAGAAAGCCGACTAAAATGGATGGTCATGCCCAGCGTTGAGTCGGCTTTTAGCCGACTTCAGCTTTCAGACGGGTAGTTCACTGCCCGGCTGCCCGGCGAGTCTCATTCATCGACGTCGCCGGGATTCTATTACGAGTTTGCTTGCCATTTTCGATAAATCGAGTATGCTTGATGGACTAGTCCACGTTCGAAAGCGCCCCAATCTGCGCGAGGCTCTCGTGATGTCCAGGAACTGACCCCTCGACCTACCCAGATGACCAGGGATGAACCTCCCCACCAGGCGGGCGACAGGATGTGGGCTTGTGGTAAGCTTGAGGGAGTTTGTGTTTCAATTCGCAGAACTTCTCGTAACTTTTAACTTGTAACTTTTAACCTGTAACTTTTAACCTGTAACTTTTAACCTGCAACTTGCAACTATTTCATAGGAGGCAACGATGTCTGTTAAAATCTATATGCCTGACGTTGTGAAAACTTTCCTAGGTCGCGCCTCTCTTCGTTTCGGTAGTAGAGGAGGCCCTACGCCGCCGGATTATTAGGCGCGGAAAGAGGTTAGGTCGTTATTCTCTTTCCGTACCCTACGATTCTGATGTAACGATAATTTAATAGTCAGAAACGCTATCGATGTGCGCCTCACGTGGCGCTCTTATCTGTCGATAGAAATCCGGCGAGCGGGCTTCAGCTTATGTTGAAGTGGTCCTGTGGTATGCCACTTTACCTGTGAAGTATGAACCGCTCGCTTTTCGCGTGTCATGAAGGGGTCAGCAGTAAAACAGGGCGCGTGGGCGAGTGAAGCGGTAGTCAGATGGCTCAATTTACGTCAATAAGTTTGGCGACGCAATGAGAAAGTTGTGACGCCATTTAATGGATTCAAGTGATGGATTCAAGTGATGGATTCAAGGAAAAGAAACCATGTCCAAGAAACTAGATCAAAAACTAACCCAGAAACTAACGATAGATTTGAAGCAGGCCGTCGCCAAGAATCGATTGGTGGGGCTGTGGCGCTTGATGAAGGGCTTCCGCTGGCTCTACGTGGGGGCGATGCTCTCGCTGGCCTTCGCGGCCCTGATGCGCGCCTTCAGCTACCGATTGATTCAGGTCGTCGTCGATGAGGTCTTCGGCGCGGAGGTGCAACTGGAAAAACTCCCGTGGCTGGCCGGCGTCTTCGTCGGGTTGGCCGCCATCGAGGGGCTGTTCAGCTACCTGCGCGGCGCTTGGTCGGCCAAGACCTCCGAGAGCGTGATCCTGCGGCTCCGCAACTACCTCTACGATCATCTGCAACGTTTGCCTTTCTCGTTCCACGACTACACCAAGACCGGCGAGCTGATCCAGCGCGCGACCTCCGACATCGACGCCTTGCGACGCTTCTACGCCGATCAGGCCATCGGCATCGGGCGTATCCTCTCGCTCTTCATCGTCAACTTCACTATGGTGATGTTGATGAACTGGCGGCTGGGGCTGCTGTCGATTGTGATGATGCCTCTGATTGTCGCGCTCTCCTACTTCTTCTTCGGACGGGTCTCCGAGGCTTACGAGCGCTTTCAGGAGCAGGAGGGGAAGCTTTCGACCGCGCTCCAGGAAAATCTGAGTGGGATGCGCGTGGTGCGCGCCTTCGCCCGCCAGAGCTACGAGATCGACAAGTTCGACCGCGAGAATTGGGAGAAGTACGAGCGCGGCAAGCGCCTGCTGGTGATGCACTCGCTCTACTGGCCCGTCTCCGACATCCTCTGCTCCGGGCAGACGCTGCTGGTGATGATCACCGGCGCGCTGATGGCCATGCGCGGCGAGATCACCGTCGGGACCTACATCGCCATCACAGGTATGGTGATCTGGATCGTCTGGCCGATGCGCAACTTGGGCCGCTTGATCGTGGACGTCTCCACCGGGCTGGTCTCCTATCGCCGGGTGATGGAGATCATCGAGCAGACCCGCGAGGACATCGCGGCGGGCAGTGTGCCGGCGGATAAAGTAATCGCCGGGGCGGTCAGCTTCGAGGATGTGAACTTCGCCTACGAGCCGCAGACGATTCTGAAAGACGATGATGACGATAATGACCAAGATAAGGATGGAGCCGCCGCTCAGGCCGAAAAAGAAGAACACGAGCCGGTGCCGGTGTTGCACAACGTCACCTTCCGGTGCGAGCCGGGGCAGGTGGTGGCGCTCTTGGGTTCTACTGGATCGGGCAAGTCGAGCATCATCAACCTGCTGCTGCGCTTCTACGATCATCAGGAGGGCCGCATCACCTTGGACGGCGTCGATCTGAGCGCGTATCCGCGCGAGTTGTTGCGCCGCCAGGTAGGCATCGTCGAGCAGGAGCCGTTCCTCTTCTCGCGCAGCATTCGCGATAACATCGCCTACGGCGTGGATCGCGAGGTCTCCCAGGAGGAGATCGAGGCGGCGGCGGAAGCGGCGGCCATTCACGAAATCATCACCACCTTCCCCGAGGGCTACGACACCCTCGTGGGCGAAAAAGGCGTCACGCTCTCCGGCGGTCAGCGCCAGCGGGTGGCTATCGCCCGCGCGCTGTTGAAGAACCCGCGCATCTTAGTGCTGGACGACGCGACCTCCTCGGTGGATACCGAGACGGAGGAGCAGATCCAAGCGGCGTTGGCGCAGTTGATGCCGGGCCGGACGACCTTCGTGGTCGCGCACCGCATTCAGACGGTGATGGACGCCGATCTGATCCTGGTGTTGGATAAGGGCCGCGTGGTGCAATCCGGCGCGCACGCCCGATTGGTGCAGGAGCCGGGTTTGTATCGGGAGATCTACGAGATTCAATCGCGGATCGAGGCGGAGGTTCAGCACGAGATGCAGCGCGATGCTGTGCCGGAGCTGGCGATTGTAGCTTAACCTTGCGAAGGTTACGCAAGCGTCCTGAAATCCAGAACGCATCTGGAAA
>JBKHCQ010000239.1:0-5847 GCA_046541755.1 Anaerolineales bacterium
GTGGGCGGCTTGTTCTTCCTGTTTAACGGCAGAAAGAAGAAGGAGTGAATCAAGGATGAGATACGCATACTATCCCGGTTGTAGTCTGGGCGCGGGCGAAAAAGAGTACGATCTTTCGATGCGCGCCGTCTTCGCCTACCTGGGGATTGAGTTGGTCGAATTGGAGGACTGGAATTGTTGCGGCGCCGTCCACGTCGATGTCAGCAACGCCGACGCGGCCATCACGTTGCCGGCGCGCAACCTGGCGCTGGCCGAGGCGCAGGGCTTCGAGACGATCATTGCCCCGTGCAGCGGCTGCTATAAGAATCTCCGTCGCGCCAGTCGCCGGACAGCGGGGGATAAAACCTGGAAGCAGAAGGTCAACGACAGCCTGACCGACGGCCTGGAGCTGACCGCCAACATCGAGGTGCTGCATCCGCTCTACGCGCTGGTGCGGGATTACGGCCTGGAGCGCATCAAGAAGCAGGTCGTGCAGCCCTTAGAGCATCTCAAAGTCGCCAGCTATTACGGCTGCATGCTCACCCGCCCGCGCGACGAGTTCGACAGCGCCGAGCGGCCCATCGGCTTGGATGAATTGACCTCGGTCTTGGGTGCGGAGCTGATCGACTATCCGATGAAGGCGAAGTGCTGTGGCGGCGCGCTGGCGCTCTCCCACGGCGGCGTGACGGCCCGCCTGACAGGCAAGGTGCTGCTTTCGGCCAAAGATGCCGGCGCGAACGTCATCTCGCTGGCCTGCCCGATGTGCCACACGGCGTTGGACGGCTATCAGGCCCGCGCCTCGCGCGCGATGGGCCGGCGCATCGACCTGCCCGTGATCTTCTTCACGCAGTTGATGGGGCTGGCGTTGGGCATCGCCCCGGAGCGTCTGGGATTGCAGCGGCACATCGTACCCACCAAATCCGTGTTGGCGGCTGTGAGCTAAAGAAACGTAGGTCGGAATGGTATTCCGACTTGCATCCAAAGAAAGAGGAGTTTCATGAAACGAGGAACAACGCGAAAGACTAAAACCGACCACGAGATCGTCTTGGATCGCAAGATGGTGACGCTGCACAACCGCATGACGTGGGATTTGGATCGCTGTGTCGGCTGTCAGATCGGCGCGGAGATTTGCCCCCACGAGGCGATCACGCACGTCGATGGCGAGCTTGAGGATGGGCGGATGACCGAGCGCCAAAGCGTGGACATCGACCCGGAGACATGCATCTTCTGCGGGATGTGCGCCGTGATGTGCCCCGTCAACGCCATCACGATGTTGGTCAATGACGAGGCCAAGATCCCCGTGCAGGAATACGAGGCGTTCCCCTATTTGCGAGAGTCTAACAAATTCAACAAAGCGGCCTTCGATTGGGATCGCAAGGATTTTGTTATCGATAACTGCCCCACCAATGTGATCAGCTATAACGAGGAGACGCACAATCTAGAGGTAGATCAAGAGCATTGCATCCGCTGCCGCCAATGCGAGGTGGCCAGCGATGGCGCGTTTGAGGTGACGCAGCCGTGGGAGGGCACCGTTGAGCTTCGGCGCGAGAAGTGCGTCGAGGGCTGTTTCGCCTGCGCCGACATCTGCCCGACCCGCGCGCTGCACATCAACGATGCGGGCGAGTTGGTGTTGGCGGATTACTACTGCATCAAGTGCGGCGCGTGTATGCAAATCTGCCCCGTCGAGGCGGTGGTGGAGACCTACGAGATTACCTTTGAATCGCAGGGCGTGACCCACACCCGCGAGCACGAGCGGATCACCAACGCCGACGAGCTGCCCATCTGGGTGGAGCGCTGGCGCGTGAAGCACACGCCCGTCGAAAGCGCGGCCTGGCTCGCGGCGCTGATGCGCGTGGCCGATGATCGCGCCGGCCAGGTGGAGATGGATCGCAAGCGCGCCCTCCGGCGTCGCGACCTCCTGACGGCTCTGGACGACAGTCGCCGCTTCCTCCCTGAACTGATCGAGGCGAAGAAGAAGAGAAAAAGATAGGCGCATAAGGTAGATAGAGATGTGTGAAACGTCCGGCTCTTCACGAGCTGGACGTTTTCTTGTCTTTCTCAGAAAAAGGTCTACAATAATCAGGCCGCCGCGTTGCGTGTCCCACGCAGTGACGGCGGCCTTTTTGTGGGGAGGTAACATGCCAGAAGCGACCATCAATCAAATCTTGGCCATCGAGAACGCGGCGACTCAAGTGCGGGCCGAGGCCGAAGCTCAGGCGCGGAAGATCGTCGCGGCGGCGCAGCGGGAGGCGAATATCTTGCGCCGGAAGACCTTGGTCGAGGCGCGCGAGAAAGCCTCACGGATCAAGGAGCAGGGGCGCGAGGCCGCGGAGGAGAAGCGCGAGCAGTTATTGGCGCAGGCGCGATCTGAGGCCGAGCAGATGCGCGCGCAGGCCGAGCAGCACTTCGACGCGGCGACGGCGCTGGTGATGGCCCACATCGTGGGCCGCGCGAAGTAGGCGCGGCGATGTCCTCGATATCGCCGCGCAGCGTCTCCGCTTATGCGCAGGTGCAGGCGACCGTTCGCGCCCTCTACTCGACGCTGCTGACGCCGGAGACCTGGTTGGCTTTGATTCACGCGCGGGACTTTGATACCGTGCTTTCGTTGCTCTCCAAGACCGTCTACGGCCCCCACCTGCGACTTGAGCGGCGCCTCTTGACCCCCCGTCGGAGCGAGTATCAGATCCGTTGGCATCTGGCCAAGATGTACGAGAAGCTCATCCGTCTGACCCCGGCGCCAGGCTCCGATCTGCTGACCCAGCTCTGGCGACTCTACGAGGTGGACAACCTCAAGGCCACGTTGCGCGGCATCGAAGCCGGCGCGTCGTGGGATCAGGTGCTCCATCTGCTGGCCCCAGGCGAGGCCTACTTCTCCCTCACCTCCGATGATATGGAGGCGATGGTGCGTGCGGGCGCTATTTCCAGCGCTATCCGTCATATTCAACCTACGCCCTATTACGAAACGCTGATCCACGCCTTGGAGCGCTACGAGGCGGAGCAAAATCTTTTCCCCCTGGAGGTCGCGCTGGATCTGGATTATCGCCGGGGGCTCTGGGAGAGCATCGCCCGCCTCAAGGGCCAGGATCACGAAGAGGCGTTGGAGCTTGTCGGTACGGTGTTGGATGTGGATAATCTCCTCTGGGCCATCCGCTATCGGGTCTACCATCACCTCTCCAAAGAGGAGATCATCAACTACACTCTGCATCTGGGCTATCGCGTGCACGATGATGACATCCAGGCGATTGCCGCCGGGGAGGATATCGTTGCTGTGGTGCAGCGCGTCTACCCGGAGATTGAGGCATTGCAGCAGCTACCGAAAAATGTGAATGGGGCGGGGGATGCGCGGCGCACCTCGACCCGCGCCCTGGATCGCCGCTTGGGGGAACTGGAGCGCATATTGGAGCGTCATATCGCCGATCTGTGCCGGGCGCGCTTCCGCCGGACGCCCTTCCATATTGGGTTGCCGGTGGCCTATCTGCTGTTACTCGAATATGAAATTATCGATTTGACAATGTTGATCGAGGCGAAGGTGTCGGGGGTTTCTATTCAGCAGGTGAAGTTTATCTTGGGATACGCCTCCGTAGCCAGTCCCACGGCTCGAGGGCCTGAGAGCCGCCGAATGCTCACCGGGGAAGGGGTGAGGTGATATGTTTCAATCGCAAGCGATGAACAAAGTGGCGTTGATCGTTCCAGAGCACGATGTCGTGACGGTTACAGAGATGTTGGCGGCGTCGGGCGTCTTTCATCTGATATTGACCGCTCCCCAGCGCCTGGATCCCGGGCTGGGCGAGGCGGATCAATGGGATACGTGGGCCGGCCTCTTTAACCATCTGGAGCGGCGCATCTTGGGCGTGATGGAGGCGCTGGACGTAGAAGCGGGCGAGCCGCCGGATGAGACGCCCCATCTTATTGAGCCGGAGATCGCTCAACGCGATGTGGAGCATCTGGAGCAGGAGACCGAGGTCTACGTTCACGAGTTGCAGGCGGAGCAACGTCGGCTGGCACGACTTCAGCGATACGTCAGCCAGTTGGAGCCGCTGGTGAATTTAGATGTCGATCTCGACACCCTGCGGAATCTCGAATATACTTTCTTGCTGGTCGGTTCGATGCCGATGGACAATATCGAGCGTTTTCAGACGAGTTTGGAGCATCTGCCCCACGTCCTATTGATCCTCCAATGCGAAAGCTACCTCGCGAGCGTCGCGCTCTTCGGCGCGCAGCGCGATGCCGAGATCCTCGAACGGGCGGCGCGGAGCGCCTACCTCAACGCCGTGCACCTGCCCGATCAATATCGCGGCACGCCGGCCGAGGCGCTGGAGGCGCTGCACGAGGGCATCGCGCGCACCGAGCGCCATATCGCGGATACCAGAGCGAATATCCACCGCCTGCACGAAAGGCGCATTCGCCACCTGCGCTACCTGCTATGGCGTCTGCGCGCCAGCCGTAAACTAGTCGAAACGATTGCGCGCTACGAGCGATTGCACTACACCTATATGATCCAAGGGTGGGCGCCCTGTGCTCACCTGCCAGAACTGCGCGAGCGCGTGCGCCACGCCTCTGCAGAAGCTTTGATCGAGGTGAGCGCGCCCAGCCGCGATGAGATGCAGGACATCCCGGCCTCGCTGGCAAATCCGCCGCTTCTGAACGCCTTTCAATCCCTCGTGACCAACTACGGCTACCCCGCCTACAACGAACTGGACCCCACGCCCATTTTGGCGCTGACCTTCCCCCTGGTCTTCGGCCTGATGTTCGGCGATGTGGGCCACGGCTTGCTGCTGATCCTCGCCGGCTTGCTGCTGGCGAGCGGTCAAGTGCGCTCGTTGCGCAGTTTCCAGGGGATGGGCGCGGTCGTCGCGGCCTGCGGCGTCTCCGCCGCCTCCTTCGGCTTTCTCTTTGGCAGCTTCTTCGGCTTCGAGGAGGTGTTGCCCGCCCTGTGGCTACATCCCCTGGAGGAGATCAGTCAAGTCCTGCTGGCCGCCGTGGGCGCCGGCGTCATCATCTTGAGCCTGGGAATGCTCTATAACATGGCGAACGCGGCGCGGAATAAGGCGTGGGGCCGCTTGCTCTTCGATCATAACGGCGTTGTGGGTGTGGTCTTCTATTGGGCCTTGCTGGGATGGGCACTGACGAACTTCGGCGTCCTGGCAGCGCCGCCGCTTCTCTTCCTTATCCTCACCACCCTCTCCGGCCTGGGATTGACCTTCTCGGAAGTGTTGGAGCGGCTCTTCGCGGGCCATCGCCCCCTGATCGAAGAAAGCCTGGGCGCCTATCTGATGCAAGCCCTCTTCGAGCTGTTCGAGACCCTGATCGGCCTGCTGAGCAACACCCTCTCGTATGTGCGGATGGGCGCTTTCGCCGTCGCTCACGGTGCGCTGAGCATGGTCGTCTTCATCATAGCCGAGATGGTCGGCCCCCGGCGCGGCCTCGGCTATTGGATTACGGTCATTTTGGGCAACCTCTTCGTCATCGGCTTTGAGGGGATGATCGTTGGCATCCAGACCCTGCGCCTGGAGTATTATGAATTCTTCAGCAAGTTCTTCTCCGGCAACGGCGTCCAATTCAGCCCGTTGTCGCTGGTTGCTGAAAGTGAAGAGTAGGAGAGGCGTTTCGGTTCGTTTAGACCTGACAGGTTTTTCAGAAACCTGTCGGTCTGGGGGGCCTTAGCTCCATCGATCTAAATAACCCGTTGGAAACGGGTTCCTAGTGCGTTTTTAACGCACTTCCTGGTATCAGCCAGCGGTTTCAACCGTTGGCGACGCGGCGACGTAGTTATCGAATTATTTTCTTAATCTCCATCATTCATCGGCTCAAGGCGATTGCAGTACCCGATTGATTTTTAAGGCTCATTATTCGCTGGGCATTGAGTTT
>JBKHCQ010000240.1:0-5845 GCA_046541755.1 Anaerolineales bacterium
TTTTCACTTCATTTTCACTTCATTTTCACTTCAAATGAAGGACTCATCTGAAAGAGGGGGGACTATCTCACGCTAAGACGCAAAGTCGCCAAGATTTTTAAGGCTTGGCTTAATTTTATTCATCCAATCGCCGTCTCTCATCACGAAAATTAACCTTTACCTTATTTTCCTTAGCGTCTTGGCGGCTTGACGAGCCCCTTTAGCTTTTTTCAGTGGAGTCATGAAGGGTTCTCAAAAAATAGTGCTAAAATCGCGCGTTTGAGGCGTTGCGCTTCAGTTAAGGCATGCTACACTATGAAGCGAGGCGGCTCCTAACGGGGGCGCGGCTGTCCGACTGCCTTCAAGATTAGATCTGATTGCCGCGCTGTTTTCACTTCTTATTGCAGAAAATTGTCTGACGCCAATGAATGAAAAGAAAAGCGCTACATCTCCAGAAGCAATGCGGCGGCTCGCCACACTTTTAGATCAGAGCCACGACGCTATAATGTTGCTCGCATCGGAATCGGGGCAATTCTGTGAGGCGAATCAAACGGCGTGCCGCCTGTTGGGCTATGAGCGCGATGCGCTGTTGGGGACCCCGGCAACGGCTCTCCAGGGCGCGCAGGCCCGTCCATGGGTGGCCGCTTTAAGCTCAGCGCTACGAACGTCCCCGCCCCCACGCTCCAAAATCGTCGTGCACAAGGGGGAAGAGGGCGCCCCCATCATCTACGACCTCGCGATCCATCAGGCGAATTTCGAGGGTACGTCCTATCTCCTGGCAGCGGCGCGCGATATCACGCACTGCGATTTGGCGACCCGCGACACTCACGTGGGACGCATCATCTCCTCGCAATCAGATTTACCCCAGGTACTGAAAACTATCGCCCGCTATGCAGCGAAGCTCTGCCGCGCCGATGTAAGTTGTGTGGTCGCATTCAACTCCGACCTCGAGCTTATGGCCTCAAGCTCCAGCGGGATGCTCGGCGAGGACATCACATGCTGCGCCAGCGATATCCTGCAACACGGGGCATACAAGCAGATGCTCTTGGAAAATCAGAGCGTGCATCTCCCCGACGAGAAAGACACGCACCTAGAGATCACACTGGCAGAGCAAGATATCCACGCGGCGCTCTTCGTCCCTATCCTGCAAGGCGAGCAACTCACCGGCTTAATCTTTATCGGGCAGCATGCCCAGCACGATTTCACTGGCAAGGAACAACTCTATCTCCAAACCCTGGCCCACCAAGCTGCCATCGCGATTGAGAACGCGCGCCTCTTCGCCGCGCAATGCGCGCAGCGCGAGGTGACCGAGGCGCTGGAGGCCGCCGCATCCATCGTCACCAGTACGTTGGACTTAGATCAGGTGCTGGATCGTATCCTGGAGCAGACCGCGCGCGTCGTCAACGGCGATGCGTTCAACATCATGCTCATCGAAGAGGACAATGTCCGCATCGTGCGCTGGCGGGGATACGAATCTCTCAGCGACAATCTCCAACCTAAAATATTGCATAACGCCCTCGAGACCTACCCCAATCTCTTGCGGATGTTGCAGACCGGACGGCCGATCATCTCGCCGGATACGGTGAATGATCCCCATTGGGTGGCCGCCCCGCAGCGCGAATGGCGGCGCTCCTATGTCGCCGCGCCAATCCAAATCAGCGGCGAGACGGTCGGATTCTTGAACGTCAACGGGACGCAGCCCTATCAATTTGATGCCTATGATGCGCAGCGCCTGAAAGCCTTCGCCGATCACGCGGCCATCGCCATCCAGAACGCGCGGCACTACGAGCGCCAGCGCCATTACGCCGATGAGTTGGAGCAGCGGGTCCAGCAGCGGACGTTGCTGCTCCAAGCACAAAAGGCCTGGCTGGAAGCGATTTTGAGCAGCACCACGGACGCGATTATGGTCACCGACGGCGATGGCCAGATCGTCCAATCGAATCGGGTGGCAAGGACGTGGCTGCGTCAACTCCTCCCCCCCGACGAGGTCACGTTGCTGCAAGCCCAAATCCGCGAGTTGGCGCATCAGGCCAATGAGCGCCCCAAAGTCGTAATTGAGTTAAGCGGGATCGATCTGCAATTGAACGCCGCGCCCATCTCGGAACAGGACACAACCGGGCCGGCGGTGGTCATCGTCGGGCACGATGTGACGCCTCTCAAAGCCCTGGAACGGATGAAATCTCGCTTTATCTCCAACGCATCTCACGAACTGCGGACCCCTATCGCGTCCATTCAACTCTACGTCTCCCTATTGCGGAACGCGCCGCCCCAGCGCCGGGAGCAGTACTTCGCGGCCTTGGATCGCGAAGTCGCACAGATCTCCCGATTGGTCGAGGACATCCTGGAAATTTCGCGCGTGGATGCCGCGCGCTTGGATTTTGATCCCCAGCCGGTGAACTTCGATCATCTGACCGCGACGGCGGTCGCCAGCTACCAATTGCTCGCCGAGTCGCGGGGCGTGACGTTGAGCTATCAAGCCCTGACGCCGGGCGTGCGGGCGCTCATCGATGCCGACAAATTCAGCCACGTGGTCGGGAATTTAATCGTCAACGCCATCAACTACACGCCCGCCGGCGGCTACATCGAGGTGCACACGGCGGAGGCGACTCACGACGAGCGCCCGTGGGCTGTGCTCATCATCGCCGACACGGGGACGGGCATTCTCGACTCGGAGATGAAGCATATCTTCGAACGATTTTATCGCGGCGCGGCATCGCGCATGCAACAGGTCCAAGGGAGTGGTCTGGGGTTGGCCATTGTCAAGGAGATCGTCGAGCTACACGGGGGGCGCGTGACCGTCGAAAGTCAAGTCAACGTGGGAACCACATTCACCGTCCGCGTGCCGTTGGCTTGACCGTTTTCTCAGGAGGTCAACTGTGATATACTATAGTGCAATATGGCGCTATATGGTGCTATAACAAAGTGAGGAGGACTCAATGAACAAAAAAATTCTCGTTGTTGAGGATCATGACCTCTTGCTGTTAGCGATCCGCGATATCTTAGAGGTCGAGGGCTATAAAGTCCTCACGGCAATCGACGGGATCGAGGCGTTGAAGATGATGGAGGAGATCACCCCCGATCTTATCGTGGCAGATATTATGATGCCCCGCATGAACGGGTACGAGTTATTTCAAGCCGTGCGCGAAAGACCCACTTGGGTTCCCATCCCCTTTATCTTCCTGACGGCCAAGGCCGAGAAGGAAGATCGATTGAAGGGCAAGGCGATGGGCGCCGAGGACTACATCACCAAACCTTTTGATCCTGAAGAACTGGTCATCGCGGTGCGGGCCAAGCTAGGACGCTCACACGCCATTCGCGTCGCCAGCGAGCAGGAGTTTGAGGATCTCAAGCAGCAGATCATCACCCTGCTGAGCCACGAGCTGCGCACACCGCTGACCAGCGTCTACGGCTACACGGAGTTGGCGTTGGAAGAGGCCGCCGATATGCCCACGCCCGAATTCCAGAACTTTCTTATGGGCATCAAGAAGGGCGCGGATCGCCTCACCAGCCTGGTGGAGGATCTGCTCCTCCTGGTGCGATTGGACACCGGGCATGTGAAAAAAGAGTTCGAGGTACTCGGCTCGGTGGAAGAGAACCTCGACGGGATCATCACACAAGCAACGATGCTTCATCAGGCGGTGGCGGACTCAAAAGGCTTGACGCTGGTGTCGGATATTCCCGACCAGCTTCCGCCGACGCGCATTTATGAAACGTTCGTCA
Source organism: Anaerolineales bacterium (assembly GCA_046541755.1). Lineage (GTDB taxonomy): Bacteria > Chloroflexota > Anaerolineae > B4-G1 > SLSP01 > JAAAOZ01. The sequence goes on from JBKHCQ010000240.1 coordinate 3,700, forward strand.
TCGAAATCCTCAGCCGCCTGATCGATAACGCGATCAAATTCTCGCGCGACGAAGGGGCCACGATCACAGTTTCGGCCCAGGTCGAAGGCGATCACATCGCGATTGCGGTGCAAGATGAAGGCATCGGGATCCCCAAATCCCAAATGGATAAGCTCTTTGAACGCTTTAGCCAGTTAAATCGAGCCAAGATGGAACAGCAAGGCGGCGGCCTGGGCTTGGTCATCGCCAAAGGGTTGGCCAATTTGATGCACGGGGATATCAAAGTCGAGAGCACGGTAGGCGAAGGCAGCACCTTCACGCTCTATCTCCCCGTGGCGAACGAGGCATAAATCGCTCCTCACGCTCCCCACAACCAAGGAAAAGAAAATTCAATGGATTATCGTTATTATCAACCGGAACGAGATCAACCCGCCGCCCACCGGATGCTCAAAGAGGTGGGATGGACGGAGGACGGCAAAGAAGAAGCTAACGACCTCATTATGGAGGCGGGACGGGGGCTGGTGGTCGATCTGCGCGGGGCGCCGGAGTGCATGGTCACCACAGCGCCCGGCGTCATCAACTATCTCGATGTGGAATTGCCCTTAGCGGCGGTGACCGGCGTCATCACGAGCTACATCGCGCGCAAGCAGGGGCTGGCCACGCGGCTCACCGCCCACGCCTTAGCCGAGGACGCGGCAGAGGGCGCGCTGGTCGCCGGCCTGGGGATGTTCGAACAGGGATTCTACAATCGCCTGGGGTTTGGCACCGGCAGCTACGAGCACTTAGCCGCCTTCGATCCTTCGACCCTGCTCATCGAGACGAAAGCGCGCGTGCCCCATCGCATCACCATCGAGGATTGGGAGGCGGTACACGCTTCGCGATGGCGCCGGCGGCGATATCACGGCGCGTGCAGCCTCAAGCCGCCGGCCCTCAGTCAAGCCGAGATGAAATTCTCGGAAGGCTTCGGCCTGGGCTATTACGATGAAGAGGGGCATCTGACCCATCACTTCTGGGGGAAGGCGAAGGATGAGAACGGCCCTTACAGCATCTGGTGGGTCGCCTATCAGACACCAGAGCAATTTCTGGAGTTGATGACGCTGCTCAAGAACCTGAGCGATCAGGTTTACCTCATCCGTATGAAAGAGCCGCCGGATATCTGCTTGCAGGATCTCCTCGCGCAGCCCTTCAAACTGCGCCACATGACCGAGAAGGCCAAGTTCGAGAGTCGGATGCGCGCGTGGGCCTACTGGCAGGTGCGGATTTTGGATTTGGCGGGTTGTTTGGCCCACACCCACATCCCTGGCGACACCGTGCGCTTCAACCTGAAGCTGCGCGATCCCATCGCGCGCTATCTGGCGGAGACGGACGCGCCGTGGCAGGGCATTGCGGGGGAATACGTCGTCACGCTTGGCCCCTCGTCCAGCGCCGAACCGGGCGCCGCGCAGGATCTCCCCATGCTCTCCGCCTCGGCCGGAGCCTTCACGAGATTATGGCTGGGCATCGCGCCCGCCTCCAGCTTGGTCATCACGGACGAACTGGCCGGTCCGCCCGAGCTTTTGGAGAAACTCGATTGGCTGCTGCGCTTGCCTCAGCCTTCCTTAGAATGGGATTTCTAACGATCAACGCGGGGAATCGAATCAAGGGAAAAAGCATCACGCGCGGGATACATTCATTCTAAATTCGCAATTCAAAATTCGTCATTCCCTTGATTTCCCAAGGAGGAATGTGTTATGTTTGACGATCCTCAAGGCCCCATCGAACACTTCTCGTGGGCGAAGTTCGTGATCAACGGCGAGGAACATGCCAAGACATCCGGCGGCATCGTGGGCGTAGGCAAGGACATTCGATTGATCGGCGCCGAGGTCTCGGCATGGAAGGCGCGCCATGGGCATCGTCTCACCCCAGAGATGATCACGGGCGTCTACGACCGCGACCTGGATGTTTTGATTCTCGGCCTGGGCGCCAACGGGGCGCTCAAATGCCCGGATGAGGTGCAGCAAGCGATTCGAGCGCACGGCATCCCGGAGCTGATCTTAGAGCGCACGCCGGAAGCCTGTCGCATCTACAACGAACGATATCACGCTGGAGACAAGGTCGCGCTATTAGCGCACGGCACCTGCTAAAAGCATCGGCGCAGAAAAGCGAAAAGGGCGCGGATCCTCTAGAG
>JBKHCQ010000241.1:0-5843 GCA_046541755.1 Anaerolineales bacterium
CCTTTTCCTTCTCTCCCTTTTCCTTCTTTTCCTTGACCTTCGCCTTTTTCTTGGGCATCGTCAACTCCTCATTAAGGTCTAGTAAAGGTCTAGTAGTAGAGACGCCAGATTTTGCGTCTCTACAGTCAACTTCATAATTTACAAAATCCCCTAAATGACCCGCTCCTCGCAAGGGGATTGCGCCCTATCCGCCGCCGCGACGCCGCGGACCTTGTCGAAGCGCTCCTCCAGGCGGGCCAGGCCCCAGTTGATGACCAGCGCCAGCGCCGAGACCGAAATCGCGCCGGCCCAGATCTTGTCGTAGCGCCCGGAATGGGTCACACCCTCGAAGAGGATCGTGCCCAGGCCCCCGGCCCCGAATTTGGCGCCGACCGCCGTCACGGCCACGGCGACTACCGCCGCGATCCGCACGCCGGCCAACATCACGGGCAGCGCCAGCGGCAGTTGCACGCGCCACCAAATCTGCGCCGGACTCATCCCCATGCCGCGCGCGGCCTCCAGCACCACCGCGTCGACGGCCTGCAATCCCGCCGTGAAGTTACGCACCAGCATCACCTGCGTGTAGATGATCAGCGCCACAATCACCGAGGTCGCGTTCAACCCGAACACCGGGATCAGCAAGATGATCAAGGCGATGCTGGGGATGGTGTAGAAAATGCCCAAGACGCCCATCACCAACGTGCTCAGCCGCTGACGGCGATAGAGCAACAGGCTCAACGGCAGCGCAATGACAATCGAGATACCGAGCGAGACGCCTGTCATATAGAGGTGCTCGCCCAGCAAGCGCAGCACCACGTCGGGATTCCGCCAGAGATAACTCATTCCCGCGTCTCGGTGGGCCGCGCCGAGGCCCGAATATCATCCAACGTCAGGAGGCCCGCCGGCTTGTCGCCATCCATCACCGTGAGCACCGACGCGCCGCTCTGCAACAGCAGCGAGAGCGCGCGCCGCAAATTCTCCATACAGGGGACGGTCGGATGCTCGCCTTCGTGAAAATCTTCCGGCAGCGGACGCATCGCCTTTTCCACATACAACAGGCTGAGTTGACGCACTATATCATTGGCGCCGACCAGATCGCGGACGAAGTCATTGGCGGGATGGGTCAGAATCTCCAAGGGCGCGCCATCCTGCACAATCCGTCCCTCCCACATAATCACGATCCGATCCGCCAGGCGCAACGCCTCCTCCACATCGTGGGTGACGAAGAGAATCGTCTTCTTCAGCTTGCGCTGCAACCGCACCATCTCATCCTGCAACGTGGCGCGGGTGATCGCATCTATCGCGCCAAATGGCTCATCCATCAGCACGACGTCGGGATCGCCGGCCAAGGCGCGGGCCACGCCCACGCGCTGCTGCTCGCCGCCGGAGAGCTGCGCGGGATACCGCCCGCAATACTCATCCGGCGGCAATTCCACCAGCGTCAGCAGCTCCCGGACGCGCGCCGCCTGGCGCTCCTTGGCCCAGCCCAGCAGTTGCGGCACTACGGCGATGTTCTGCGCGACCGTCATGTGGGGAAACAGCCCGATCTGCTGGATCACGTAGCCGATGCGACGGCGCAGCGCCGTCGGCTCCAGATCGCGGATGTCGGCGCCGCCGATGGTGACCGTGCCGGAGGTCGGATCGTGGAGGCGATTGACGATCTTCAGCGAGGTCGTCTTGCCACAACCCGACGGCCCCAACAGGACGACAAAACTGCCCGATGGCACGGTGAAGCTGCACGACCTGATGGCCGGCGACGAGGCATCGGCAAAGGTCTTGGTGACCTCATCAAAGCGAATTTCGTTCACTTAATCCAACAACCCTTCCTGCTGGAGGAACTCGCGCGCCACATCAATCGGCTCCTGCTGCTCGCCGGTGACCTTGTAATTCAACTGACGCATCGTTTCGCTGGTCAGCAGCGGCGCCAATGTATTGAAAAGCTCGGCGATCTCTGGATGCTCGTCCAACACCTCGGCGCGCACCACCGGCGCGACCTGATACGGCGGGAACATCCCCTGGTCATCCTCCAGAACGATCAAGTTGTTGGCGCTGATTTCGCCATCCGTGCCGAAGGCGACGGTGACATCCGCCTCGCCGTTGGCCAGCGCTTCATAGCGCAGCGCCTTGCCCACCGGGCGATACTCTTTCAGTTCAAATGTACCGTAGACCTTCTTCAGGCCCAGCAAGCCATCCTCGCGCTCCGGGAACTCCGGCGGCCCGACCATGATCAACTCCGAGGCGTTGGCCGCCATATCGGAGATCGTCGCAATGCCGTAGTTCTCCGCGACCTCCTGCGTCACGGCCAGGGCCTGCGCATTGTTCATCGGCGCCGGATCCAACCAGACCAGGTCAAATTGCTCCTCGTAGCCATCCTTCACCTTTTGATAGACGACCTCGCGATCGCTCTCGACGGGCAACTTGAGCACGGTGAGCAGGCCCGTGCCCGTGTACTCCGGGTATAGATCGATTTCCTTATTGACGAGCGCCGCCTGCGCGACCGGCGTGCCGGCCAATCCCAGCTTGCGCTCGACGGTGAAGCCGGCATCCTCCAGCAAGAGCGCGTACATCTCCGCCAAGACATATTGCTCGGCGAAGTCCTTCGATCCAACGGTAATCGCTTTTTCGCCGCCGCATCCGGCCATCAGCGGCGCCAACAACACCACAACCAACGTCAACAACATCATGGGTTTGCGCATCATGCCCTCCTTTCCAACGGGGCTTTATACATACTTACAAATATAGATAACAAAAATGAGACTACTGCAAATTTTCCAGATCGGCCAGATCTTGTAATCGACCCGCGGCTCGTTTGTTCTGTTTGAGATGCTCCAAGTCAATGAAGTTCACCTTGACATCGTCAATCTCCACCTCCGCCCGTGACGCATAACTAGATTCAAAATCCACGCCCGGTGGTGTGGTGATGAGATCAATCCGATTCGGAGGATACCCCAATTGAATGATCTGATCAGGCTCTTGAAAGTCATCCGCCTGCAAACCCAACGAGCCAAAACCAAACTGCTCCATCGCCTTGACCATTCGCCGCGCATTCTCTGGACTCATCTCAATCCAAATATCAATATCCTTTGTGTAGCGAGGATAGCCATGCAGGGACACGGCATATCCTCCGATAACCAAGTAACGGACCCGGTTATCGTTTAACGATATGATAAACTCTTTGAAATCTTGGTTCAGCACCGTAGCGCCACCTATGATATGCTCGCCGAATTTGCTCTAACGCCGCCAATCGCACGTGATAAGGTTGCGTTTGCCAATATGCAAAATCGCTTGTCTGATCCTGGATTTTCACCTTGGTGTACGTCTTCTCTACCCTCTCTGTCGTTCCCATAGCCCCCCTCTAAATCTTCTGGCACGATTGCGCCGTCGTGGGCGCCGTGCGGGAGAATCGCCACCGAGGCGGCTCGGCCAATCGTTGCAATCCGCTCATCCCCACCTCGGCGAGCAGGGCCAGCAGCGCCACGGGGATCGCGCCGAGCAGCAGGATGGCCGCGTCATACATCGCAAAGCCCCGGACGATGAAGGTTCCCAGCCCCCCACCCCCGATGAAGGCGGCCAACGTCGCGCTGGCGATCACCTCCACCATCGCCGTGCGAATCCCGGTGAGGATGACGGGCAGCGCCAGCGGGAACTCGATCTGCCACAAAATCTGCCGCGCGGTCATGCCCATCCCGCGCGCGGATTCGCGCACCGCCGCGTCCACCGTGCGGAAGCCCGCGTCCGTGTTGATGAGGATCGGCGGCAGCGCCAGCAACGTCAGTGCGAAGACCGCCGCCCCGAAGCTCAATCCCAGATAGGGGATTAACAGGAAGAGCACGGCCAGGCTAGGAATCACCCGCATCCCGTTGACGATGTTCATCACCGTCTCGGCGGCGGCGCGGGCGCGCGCGCGTGAACGCGGACGCGAGGTCCAAATCCCCAGCGGGACGCAGATGGCGATGCTAAAGCCCAGCGCCACGCCTACGAAGATCAGATGCTGACGCAAGGCTAAAAGCAGCTCATCCCAATGCGTCGCGGCATATTCAAAGAACGGCGAAGATGGCAAATTTCCCCCTCAGATAATCTCTATCAGAATTTCACTCTACTCTTCTAACTGTAACACACATCGATACTTTAGACAAGCAACGCATACAATCTAATTTAACTAAAATCAAAAGTATCGCATCCTAAATACTCAAGAGCTATATACAATCCCCTGCCATGTTCTTTTTTGTTATTTTCTTGATTTGCATTACAATTATAACATAAAATAACACGGAAGATTATATCCAATTTTCCCGTCGCGCGATCACGGGGACGCCCTCCGTTAAAACCCCACAAAAACACAGGGAGATATGGAGGAGATACAGAGGAGATACAATGGAAGTTGCAATGATTGGCTTAGGAAAAATGGGCGGGAATATGGCCCGCAGGTTGCTGCGCGGCGGCCATCGCGTGGTCGGCTACGACCGCAATCCAGATGCAATAAAGGAACTGGCGGCGGAAGCGGACCTCGTCCCGGCGACTTCGCTGGCGGAGACGGTCGAGGCGCTCGCGCCGCCGCGCGCGCTCTGGGTGATGGTGCCCGCCGGCGCGCCCACCGAGGAGACGCTCACCGCGCTAGGTGCGTTGGTCTCACCCGGCGACATCCTCATCGACGGCGGCAACAGCAACTACCAGGACACCGTCCGTCGCGCCAAGACGCTCCAGGAAAAAGGCGTGCATCTGGTGGATGTGGGCACCAGCGGCGGCGTCTGGGGCCTCGCCGAAGGCTACAGCATGATGGTCGGCGGAGACGCGGACGCCGTGGCGCGCCTGCGTCCCGCGCTGGAGACGCTCGCGCCGGGGCCGGAGCTGGGCTGGGGCCACGTCGGGCCGAGCGGGGCCGGGCACTTCGTCAAGATGGTGCATAACGGCATCGAGTATGGCCTGATGCAGGCTTACGCCGAGGGCTTTGAGATTCTGCGCGCCAAGGAGGACTTCGACCTCGACCTGCACCAGGTGGCCGAAATCTGGCGCTTCGGCAGCGTCGTGCGCTCCTGGCTGCTCGACCTCATCGCCAACGCGCTGGCGGATGATCCCGCCCTGCCCGACATCCAGGGCTGGGTGGCCGATAGCGGCGAGGGCCGGTGGACGGTCTTCGAGGCGGTGGATTTGGACGTGCCCGCGCCGGTCATCACGGCGGCGCTCCAGGCCCGCTTCGTCAGCCGCCAGGAGGAGAGCTACGCCGCCAAACTGCTCGCCGCGATGCGGAATCAATTCGGCGGGCACGCGGTCAAGAAGGCGTGATCCGTACTCCATAACTTGCGCATTATAACTTGTGATAACCTTAATCTATCTTTAACAATTCGTTAATAATATACGCGCCCTTCGTTAAACCATCTTTAAACTTCCTTCTGTATAATTGGTGCCAGTGAGTCTTTTGGAGTTCATCGGGCAACTCAACTCCCCGGATAGCCCTAAAACAGCGCAGATGCGCGCGTTTGCGGGAATCACAGGTCTTGTCTGCATCGTTACTGACTGTGAGTGGGAGGCGCAATAGCGCTTGACAATTATACCCGGCGAATTCCTGAAGAACCACGACAGTTAAATGCTAAAATCAGCGTTTAACTCCAAAATCCCATATAGTATAGAAGGAGGAAATAGAAGATGAAGAGTAGTTTACGTTGGATCGCAGTATTATTGAGCGTAGCGCTTTTGACTCTGGCTGCCTGCACGCCGCCAACGGCGGCGCCTCAGCCGACCGATGACCCCCAGGAATCAGAGGCCACTGAACCGACAGCGACGGAAGCTGCCGCAGACCCCGCGCCCGAAACCGAGACCACATCCGACGTCATCCTGCCTGATGTGGATCCCCTGAGCGTGAGCGG
>JBKHCQ010000242.1:0-5835 GCA_046541755.1 Anaerolineales bacterium
GAAGTTAGAAGTTAAAAGTTAGAAGTTAAAAGTTAAAAGTTAAAAGTTAGAAGTTAAAAGTTAGAAGTTAGAAGACAAAAAGGCTATTAAGAAACTGTGAAGGTTACAGGAGGAAGATAAGAGCATGAGACGTCAGAGATGGCAGAAGAAGGCCCTGTGGAGCACGGGGCTTCTCTTGCTGGTGGCCGTGGCGCTATCGGGCTGTGGCCAAGGTGGTGCGCGCCACGAGAGCTGGCCCAATTTAATAATTCACGAGGGCGTGGTCTACGCGGCGAATCTGGAGACCATCGTCGCATTGGAGGCCGAGACAGGGTATCTATTGTGGTCCTATCCCCCGGAAGATACGGACGACATGGGGCCATTTTACACGGAGCCGGTGTTAGTTGAGTCTTCTGAACTGTACCCGAACGGGTTGTTGATTGTGGCCGGATTTAAGGATCAACGGGTCTATGGATTGGCGTTAAATGCCGAGTCGTCGCGACCGCCTCAAGCCGAACCGGCCTGGACGTTCGCGGGTGCAGGGGGACAATATGTCGGCAACGGAACGTTAGTTGATGCCACGTACATCATTGGCAACGGCGATGGCAAAGTTTACGCTTTGAGCGTTGAAGATGGCACGGCGCAATGGTCGCTGGAGACGGATGATCGCGTCTGGGCGCGGCCCGTCGCCATCGGGGATACGGTCTATATCGCCTCTCTGGATCACAAATTGTACGCCGTGGATCTGCACAGCGGCGAATTAGAGTGGGAACGTGAGTTGGAGGGGGCGATTGCTGCGACGCCCGTGGTGGTTAACGAGGCTCTATGGGTCGGCGACTTCACCCAACAGCTTTACAAGATCAATCCGACGAATGGCGAGATTCTCTGGCAAGAGGATTTTGGCGCCTGGCTGTGGGCAACGCCCTTGGTCGATGACACGCGACTCTATCTGACCAATGTGAGCGGCGAGGTGTATGCGTTTGATACCGAGAGTGAGACGATGATCTGGGATCAGCCGGTCCTCATCGGTGAAGGTGAGGCTATCAGCGCGCGGCCGGCATTGAGCGCGAAGGGGAATTTGCTCTTTGTCGCGGCGTATGAGCGCGGCGAAATCTACGCCATCGACACTGAGGGCAATAGCATGATGAGATGGGGGGCCATCCTTTCCAATCCTGGGCGCCTGCCCGGCGATCTGACGACCGACGATGAGCGGCTCTACACCATGCCCATCCTGATTGAGGATCGGATCCGCGCCTTTGATCTCGAAGACGGCAGCCTGCTCTGGAACTATCCGCCGACAGAATAGCCGACAGAATAAATGTAATTCGACGGGGCAGCGGCTAGGGTTTGGACATCTCTGTCGCTCGTTGATCGATTGGATCACACAATTAAAAAATAGCTACGTAGGGGGCATGTATCGTGTGGGATGCTTTGATTGTACGACCTATAATTAATCTGTTGCTCGTATTCTATAGATTTTTGGGGCGCGAGACGATTGTCGCCGTGGCGCTGCTTACCCTGCTCTTCCGGCTGGCCCTCTCACCCTTGCTGTTGAAGCAGCAAGAAGCCGCGCGCAAGCAAAAAGACCTGAAACCTAAATTGGATAAGCTGCAAGAGAAGTACAAGGGCGACCGCGAAAAGTTGGCGCAAGCTCAAATGGAGCTATATCAAAAAGAGGGCCTCAACCCGGTGGGGGGATGTCTCCCGGTCTTGGTGCAGCTCCCCTTGATGATTGGCCTGTACCAGGCGATCACGCGCGCCTTGGCGGCCACCCCCTTGGGACTCCTTGCCCTTTCCAACGACATCTACTCGTGGATTCCCAGCCTCAGCACCCTGATCCCGCTCAGAAGTCAGTTCCTCTGGCTGGATTTGGCGTTGCCTGATCCCTATTACATTTTGCCTATTTTGGTCGTCGTGACCGCCTGGTATTACCAGGATTTGATCACCCCGCCGGCGACCGATGCCCAGACCGAGGCGATGAACAAGCAGATGAAGTTGATGATGCCCTTGATGACGGGCTTCTTCGCGGCGACCTATGCCTCCGGCTTGGCCGTCTATTTCTTGATCTCCAACCTGGTGGGGATTTTGCAATACTTCCTCTTCCGCCGTCACTACATCCAAGATGACGCCGACGCCGCCTAGTTCAATTTATCCTCAGTTACGCTTGATCTTTGTAGTCGTGATATTTGGCTTGTATATAAAGGATAGTAAGGACAGTAGGAGGTCGTTATGAACCTTGAAGACTCTGTAGAAATCACAGCGCCCTCTGTTGAAGAGGCGATTTTATTAGGATTGACACGCCTACGCGCGACCCGCGACCAGGTCAATATTGAAGTTTTAGCAGAAGGCAGTAAAGGCTTTTTGGGATTAGGTTCTCGTGAGGCCAAAGTCCGCTTGACGCGCCGCGATGTGATCATCGCCCCACGGGAGGATTTCGCGTCGCTGAAGACGAAGGTGACAGAGACCGAGGCTGAGGCTGAGGCTGAGGAACAGGAAATTGAATCTCCAGAAGAAGCGCCCGAAGCGCCGGCCCCGGTCCCGGAAAAGAAACCCACCTCGGCGTCAAAACCCAAGCAGGAGAAGGCTCCGAAAGTAGCCCCGACGCCAAAAAAGAAAGCGGCGCCGCAGCAGCCAGAAAAAGAGAAGCCACCCGCGCCGAAGATGCCGGAGAAGGCGCCGTCGGAGCCGATGGAGAAACAGCCGGCAGCGCGTGAGAAGCGGGGCGGTATTGATCGCGACGCCGTGGAATCCATCGCGTTAGAGGTGGCCGCGCATCTCTTTGCCGCTCTTGATGTTGAGATCTCCACGAAGTGGCGCGAAGAAGATCGTCCCACCTTGTGGATCTCCGTGAGCGGCAACGATGCCAGCTCCCTCGTTGGGCGGCGCGCGCGGACGCTTAGCTCCGTTCAGTACCTGATGCGCGCCCTGGTGCATCATAAAATCAGCGGCAAATACTACCTCGTGGTGGATGCGGATGGCTATCGCGAGCGTCGCTATCGTAGTTTACGCTCCTTGGCCGAGCGCAAGGCCGATGAAGCCGTTCAGAAGCAACTTACCATTCGATTGCGCTCTATGCCCGCCAGCGAGCGGCGTATTGTGCATATGACGTTGCGAGAAGATGCTCGCGTTGAGACCAAGAGTGTCGGCTCCGGTCGCCGGCGCGCCGTAACCATCATTCCGAACTAGACGGCCCTATAACTTCGACTTATGCCATCCCCCTGTTCGGCTGTAGACTATCTGCTTGTGGGGCACGCGACCCACGATCTACAGCCGGATGGGGGGATGCGTCTTGGGGGGACGGTTGCTTACGCGGGATGCACCGCCGCCGCGTTAGGGCGCGAGGTGGGGATTGTGACCAGCGTCGGGCCGGCGGCCGCTCTCTCGCCGTTGGAAATGTGCGCGACGATTGTCTCGCGCCCCGCGCCGCAAACGACGACCTTCGAGAATGTCTACACCGAGGACGGCGAGCGTAGGCAATTTGCTTATGCGCTTGCGCACCCCCTCGGCGTGGCGGATCTCCCCGCAGCGTGGCAGCGGGTCCCCGTGGCTCACATCGGGCCGATTATGGACGAGTGTGATCCGGGGCTAGTCGAGCACTTCGCGGGCCGGGCCTTTGTGGGCCTAACGCCCCAGGGATGGATGCGCGCGCGCGACAGCGCCGGGCGGGTGCATTCAAAGCGCTGGGAGACGGCCGAGCGACTGTTGCCTCTGGCCTCCGCCGTGGTGTTGAGCTTGGAGGATGTCGGCGGCGATTGGGCCGTGATCCAATCGTTCGCGCGTCAGACCGCCATCTTAGTGATCACGCGCGGCTGGTTGGGCGGCGTCCTCTTCCTCAATGGTGTGGCGCACACCTTCCCCGCCTTTGAGGCGGAGGAAGTCAACGCCACCGGGGCCGGCGACATTTTCGCCACCGCTTTTTTTGTGGCGCTGACGCGCGAGCTACCTCCTCTGGAAGCCGTGACCTTTGCCGCGTGCGTTGCGGCGGATTCCGTTCGGCGTGAGGGACTGGATTCAGCGCCGGGGCCTGGAACCATCGCGGCCTGTACCGCGCAGACGATAGAGCGTCGATAAAGCACCGTCGATAAAATAATGAGAAGACGAAGACAATGAGGCGATAAAGATGGCTCGAATTTATGCGTTTGCCAATCAAAAAGGCGGGGTGGGCAAGACGACCACCGTCGTCAACCTCAGCGCCGTGATGGCCGATTGGAATTATCGCGTGCTGGTAGTCGATGTCGATCCTCAGAGCAACGCGACGACCAGCCTGGGCCTCAATCCCCGGCAGATCTCCCCTTCTATCTACGACGTGCTGACAGATGAGCTTCCACCCTCAGCCGCGATCCATGCGACGGCTTGGAAGGGACTGGATATTCTCCCCAGCACGCCGGAACTGGCCGGCGCGACCGTCGAACTCAATCGCATCGCCGATCCGCGCGAGCGCGCCAATCAACTCAAGCGGATTTTGACGCCTTTGGATGCCTACGACTATCTGCTATTAGATTCGCCCCCCAGCTTGGGCATCCTCACCGTGAACACGCTCAGCGCGGCGCATGCCGTAGTCGTGCCGGTGCAATGTGAATATCTGGCATTGGAGGGTCTCTCGCAGTTGGTGCGCACGATTTCGCTCGTGCAGCGCGGCCTGAATCCCAACTTGCTTCTGCGCGGTCTGGTCTTGACGATGTTCGATACCCGGACGACGCTCGCGCATCAGGTGGTCGAGCAGGTGCGCCAACACTTCCCGAAGCAGGTCTTCGAGAGCATCATCCCGCGCAGCGTGCGCCTCAGCGAAGCGCCTAGCTACGGCGAGCCGGGCGTCTTCTACGCCGCCAGATCCAAGGGCAGTCAGGCCTATCGTCGCTTGGCGTGGGAGCTACTGCGACTCGATGGCCATTCCCCGCCCTGGACGCCGCCCGACGCAATGTGATCAAAATCAAAGGCCCCCGCCAATGCAACGGCGGGGGCCTTTCTGTTCGATTCAGCCTATTTGTGAGCCACCCCAATATTTCTTGCGGAAATTAAATAGAGCCTTTATTTCGCAGGTATGCTATCGCGAGATGTTGGGTCTTTTGGATTTTGCCGGGCAACCCCCTCAGTAGCCCTAAAAGCAGCCAAGAATTGCGTGTTTGTGGGGATTGCAGACCTTTTTTGCGTCGTTACTGGGTTGTGGGTGGGCGGCGCTAATAGCGCCTGGCGATTGCACCCGGCGAATTCCTGGAGAGCCGAGATGTTAAGGCCGGCGAGGCAGATCCCCGGGATCTTTCTGGCTTGTTGGGGATGGGCGAGGGAGTGAGAGGCGAGTGGATGCCGCGCGCTCGGCGATGCTGTAGATCGGCCCGATGATGTTGTTGTAAGGCCCTCCGATAATCTCATGATCCTCTTGCACAGCTCCGTAGTCCGTCTCTACATCAACCGAATCGACTTGAGCATAGATGACGGTGCCTTCTGGAAGCGGCCAGGTAACCTCACTATGAATCTCCCAGTAGTGCATATCTCCCACCGTTAAGGTCAAGGTTCCGCCGGGAACCAACTCGGATAGAGCCGGGCCTTCTATCCCCCAGACTAACCCCTGGCTGGCCAGAAGCTCCCAAGTTTGGTTGACTTCGGTGGGAACCGTGTGGGGATTAATATAAGCATCGATCCAGAATTCATCCCGCACCGGAGCACTGCCTTGATTCTTGATGGTAAGGGTGACGTTATCTGTTGTAGCGATGAGCTGGGTGATGATCAAATCTGGAGCCTGGACATAATTGCGCGTCACGAGCGGCAAGAAGAGGGCTGAGGGGGGCACACCCCCATCCAGAACGGTGAGGGCGGCGGTCGCGCCCCGGCCCTGGTAGGTGGCGGTGACCGTCCACG
>JBKHCQ010000243.1:0-5779 GCA_046541755.1 Anaerolineales bacterium
AGCAGATAGAGCAGATGTAATCGAGGCCCCGCAAAGTGGGGCAAATGTGCTCGCCTTGGCCGGGATGGAGGCTGGCGGCGCTTTGGCTGTGACGCACACATCCGGCGCGGCCACGCTCTGGCGTTGGGCGCCTGACGCGCGGCAGTGGCGCGCCTTGCACACGTGGCCCTTGGAGATGGAGCTGGCGCTCGCTGCGTTGGACGTCACATCCGAGGGCGTGCTGGTCACTGTGGGGCGGCGCGGCTGGCGCGTGGATCTCGACGGCGAGGCGGCGACATCCGTAATCGAAGCAGAGGCGCCGCTCCTGCGCCTGTTGCGCGCGCCTCGCAGTGGGGCGTACTTCGCGCTCACCGGCGAGCAGCATCTTATGCGCTCCGTCGCTGGCGCGGCGTGGACGTCGCACCCCCTGCCGGATGGCGTCGCGCCCGTCGATATAGCTGTGATCCCCGTATCGGAGGGCGCGGGAGAGCGCCTATGCTTGCTCGGCCTCGGCGGCGAGATTTGGGTTCGAGAGTTCGTAAGATAGAATAGTTCAACAAATTGCTTATGGCTATCATTTTTAAATTGACTGTGTAAGGGTAGATGAGGAGAAAGATATGGACGAACAGGTTTTGAGAGGGTTGGAGGAGAAAGCCCGTCATATCCGCAAGTTGACGATTGATGAGATCGGCTATTTGGGGGTGGGGCACATCGGCGGGTCGATGTCGATTGTCGAGACGTTGACGATTTTGTACTACAAATGGATGAAGATCGATCCTGAAAATCCCAAGTGGGAGGAACGGGACAAGTTAGTCCTCTCCAAGGGGCACGCCGGCCCGACGTTGTACAGTATCTTGGCGGATAAGGGTTATTTCCCCCAAGAATGGTTGCATACGCTCAATCGGGGCGGCACGAATCTGCCGAGCCACTGTGATCGCAACCTGACGCCCGGCGTGGATATGACGACCGGCTCGCTGGGGCAGGGACTGTCGTCGGCGGTGGGCGTCGCGTTGGGCGACCGCCTGGATAAACGCGGCAACACCATCTACTGCCTGATTGGCGACGGCGAAAGCGAGGAGGGGCAGGTCTGGGAGGCCGCGATGGCCGCGTCTCAATTTGGCCTGGGCAATCTGATCGCCTTCACGGACTACAACAAGATGCAGATCGATGGTTACATCCACGAGGTGATGAATCTGGAGGATCTGACCGCCAAATGGATCTCCTTCGGTTGGTTTGTGCAGCGCGTCAACGGACACGACTTCCAGCAGTTGGATGTGGCGATTGCGCGCGCCAAGGCCGAGACGGTTCGTCCCTCGATGATTGTGCTGGACACGATCAAGGGGAAGGGGGCGTTCTTCGCCGAGGCGAAATTGAGCAATCACAATATGAAGTTCTCGTATGAGCTGGCGAAGGAAGCGATTGCCAAGCTCAATGCGGAAGCGAGCTAGGAGATATATGATGGCAGATAAACAAATGCGTGAGGTTTACACGGATACATTGATCGCTTTGGCGGAGGAAGATCCCCAAATTGTCCTGTTGGAGGCGGATCTGATGCGCGCCACGGCGACCCAGCCCTTTATGGATCGCTTTCCCGAACGGACCTTTAACGTCGGCGTGGCGGAGGCGAATATGGTCGGCGTGGCGGCCGGGCTGTCCGCCACGGGGAAGATCCCCTTCGCCGCGACCTTCGCGTGCTTCGCGGCGCGGCGCACCTACGATCAATTCTTTATTTCGGCGAATTACGCGCAACTCAACGTCAAATTGGTCGGCACCGATCCCGGCGTGACGGCGGCCTTCAACGGCGGCACCCACATGCCCTTCGAGGATCTGGGCCTGATGCGCAACGTCCCCAAGCTCGTCGTGGTCGAGCCGAGCGATCCGGTCTCGTTAGCGGCGCTGATTCCTCAGTTGGCCTATCACGAGGGCTGCATCTACCTGCGATTGCATCGGCGCTTGTTGCCCGCCTTGCACGCCGAGGATACGAAATTCGAGCTGGGCAAGGGTGTGGTGCTGCGCGACGGCGATGACGTGACGCTGATCGCCATCGGCGGCGTGATGGTCGGCGAGGCGCTCCAGGCGGCGGACGCGCTGGCCGAGGACGGCGTCTCGGCGGCGGTGATCGATATGCACACGCTCAAGCCCTTGGATGCGGATCTGGTCATCAAATATGCCAAGAAGACGGGCGCGATTGTGACCTGTGAGAATCACCAGATCTTTAACGGGTTGGGATCAGCCGTGGCCGAGGTGCTGTCCGAATCTTACCCCACGCGGATGAAGCGCGTCGGCGTGCAAGATGAGTTCGGCGAGGTGGGCACGGAGGAGTATCTCAAAGAGCGCTTCGGCCTGACGGCGGACGTGATCGTCGAGCGCGCGAAAGCATTGTTGGCAGGCTAGGAGATCACGGCAGAAATCCCTATCCAGTTAGCCACGCCAAGCGAATTGAGCGAATTGAGCGAATCGAGCGAATCGAGCGAATTGAGCGAATCGAGCGAATTGAGCGAAACAAATGGAGATATGATGAGCGAGAAATTGACTTTAGCGATTGCATCGGATTTGTCGGGCTTTCCATTGAAGAAGGCCATTGTCGAGCATTTGAAGGAGCGCGACGATATTGAACTATTGGATTTTGGCATCCCCTCCGAGGACGAGCCGCAGCCGTATTTCGCCCAAGCGCCGAAGGTCGCCCAGGCGATTCAGCGCGGCGAGGCCGAGAAGGGCATCTTGATCTGCGGGACGGGCCAGGGCATGGCGATTGTGGCCAACAAGCACAAGGGCGTCTACGCCTGCGTGGTGGATGGCATCTTCTCCGGCGAGCGGGCCAAGATTATCAACAACGCTAACGTGATCACGATGGGCGGCTGGGTGACCGCGCCTTTCTTGGGCACGCAGATCGTCGATGCGTGGCTGAGTATGAGCTTCACGCAGAAGATGGAATTCAAGAAGGACTTCTTGACCAACGCCTTCGAGCAAGTCGTGGCGATGGAGGACGAGCATTTTAAGGAATAGGGAATGCAGAATGATGAATTTCGCAATTCATCATTCCCCATTCGCAATTCTCCATTCGCAATTTCCCAAGGGAGCCGATCAAATGTCACAACCTTATGCTGGAAAATATCTGCGCATCGATTTGACTGAAGGCACGGTTCAAGTCGAAGAAATCGCCGAGGAGGACGCGCGGACGTACTTCCTGGGCAGCGGCTACGCCGCCAAGCTCTACGCCGAGGAGATGGACGCGGAGATCGCGCCGTTGGATCCGCGCAGCGCCATCTACATCTTCAACGGGCTGTTCACCGGCACCTTCGCGCCGACGGGCTGCCGCTCGTCGTGGTGCGGTCGCAGTCCCCTGACGGGCATCTGGAACGAGGCGAACGTCGGCGGCCACATCGGCGCCGAGCTGCGCAAGGCCGGCGTCGATGGCCTCGTCATCACCGGGCAGGCCGAGCGCCCGGTCTACCTCTACATCCACGATGACGAGGACGGCGCGCCCGTCGCCGAGATCCGCGACGCCGAGGGCATCTGGGGCCTGGACACCTTCGAGGCCTACGATAAGCTGCTGGAAGCCACCGATCCCCAAGCGCGGGCGGGCGTCATCGGGCCGGCGGGGGAGAACCTCGTGCGCTTCGCGGCGATCATGCAGGGCGGACGCGAGCACAGTCGGGCCGCCGGTCGCGGCGGGATGGGCGCGCTGCTGGGCAGCAAGCGGGTCAAGGCCATCGTGGCGCATGGCTCGCAGCGCCCGGCCTACGCGGCGGCGAAGGATTTCCGGGACATCGTCAAGGATCTCAACCGCGTCATCAAAGAAAAATCCGCCGGCGCGCACGCCTACGGCACCGCCGGCGGGATGACCGGCGCCGAGCACACCGGCGATCTGCCCATCCGCAACTGGCAGGATGGCTCTTGGGTATCGGGCGCGCACGCCATCTCCGGCCAGGAGATCCACGAGAAGTACTGGGTCAAGCACACGTACTGCCACGCTTGCCCCATCGGCTGCGGCAAGCTCATCGAGATCACCGAGGGGCCGTACGCGGGCGTCTATGGCGAGGGACCGGAGTATGAGACGCTGGCCGGCTTCGGCGCGATGTTGGACATCGACGATCTGGCGGCGGTTGCACGCTCCAACGATCTCTGCAACAAGCTGGGCCTGGATACCATCAGCGCCTCCTCGACGCTCGCGTTTGCGACGGAGGCCTTCCAGAAGGGCTTCATCTCTGCTGAGGATCTGGGCGGCGTCGCGTTAGATTGGGGCGAGCCGGAAGGCGTTCACGCGATGTTACACCAGATCGCGCATCGCGAGGCGCTGGGCGATCTGCTGGCCGAGGGTACCCGGCGCGCGGCCCAGGCGTTAGATGAGAATGCAGCGCGCTACGCCATCGAGGTCAAGGGCCTGGAGATCGCCTATCACGATCCGCGCGCCTTCTTCTCGATGGCGGCGAATTACGCCACCGCCAATCGCGGCGGCTGTCACCTCGAGGCGCTGACCTACTGGGCGATGTACGGCCTTGACGCCTCCGCCTGGTACGACGCGCCCTACGAGCGCTTCGACGACGAGGGCGCGAGCGAGCACGCCAAGGCCTTCCAGGACTATCAATCGCTCTACAACCCGCTGGGATTGTGCAAGTTCGCGGGCAAGGTCGGCTACCTCTACGAGCGAATGCCCGATCTTATCAACGCCGCCGCCGGCTGGGATATGACGTTGGAGGAGGTGCGCCGGGCCGGCGAGCGGATCTTCAACCTCAAGCGCATTATCAACAACCGCCTGGGCGTCACGCGCGCGGATGACACGCTGCCGGCGCGCCTGCTCACCGAGCCGCGCCCGTCGGGTCAGGCCGAGGGCAAGCTGCCCGATCTGGAGCTGCAACTGCGCGAGTACTACGCGGCTCGCGGTTGGCTGGAGGACGGTCGCCCCGGCCCGGAGAAGTTGGCCGAACTGGGCTTAGAAGCGTTCGTGGCGGAGCCATAACACGATGATATTAACGCCTGTGGAATGGCTAATCGCCTCGCTTGTGTTGGTGGCCGGCTCGACATTGCAAGGGGCCGTCGGGACGGGCATTGGGTTGGTGAGCGTGCCGTTACTGGCGCTGATCGAGCCGCGATTAGTGCCGGGATCGGCGCTCTTTTCCAGCTTGGCCCTCACCGGGCTGATGTTGGTGCGCGAGCGGCGCGCCGTCGATCTCTTCGGCGTCAAGTGGGGCATTGTGGGCCGGATCGGGGGGACGTTGGTCGCCTCCTATCTCTTGGTCAGCCTGCCCGCCGAGGAGACCCGTCTCATCATCGGCGCGCTGGTGCTGCTGGGCGTTGTTCTTAGCGTCTCGGGCCTCAGCGTGACCCGCACCACCGGCACGTTGATCGGCGGGGGTGTGCTCTCCGGCGTTATGGGCACGCTCGCCTCCGTGGGCGGCCCGCCGATGGCCCTGCTCTATCAGGACGCCGACGGCCCCAAAATCCGCGCGACATTGGCCGGCTTCTTCATCTTGGGCACCAACATCTCCCTGCTCGCGCTGATCCTCGTGGGGAACTTTGGCTGGTCGCAGTTCATCACCTCTCTGACGCTGGTTCCCGGCGTGGTGCTCGGCTATCTGCTTTCGGGCCGGGTCAAGGTATGGCTGGATAAGGGCTACATGCGCCCGGCGATCTTGACCGTCTGCGCGGCCTCGGCCTTGGCGGTGATTGTGAAGCAATTTTAGCAAAACCTTGCGAAGGTTGTGGATGGCCCCGGCGGCGGGATCATCGTTGCTGGGACAAGGAGCTGGTGGCTTGCGATGCTTCTCGCAACCTTCGCAAGGGTGACGACTTATGAGAG
>JBKHCQ010000244.1:0-5767 GCA_046541755.1 Anaerolineales bacterium
ACATCAGCGCCACCGGCGCCTTCAGCGTGCCGGCCCGCACCACCGCCGTCTTCGTGCAGGATGAGGCGGATGCGCTCGCATCTGTGCAGAGCGGCGCGTGGGATGATCCCGATGTCTGGGGTGGGGGCCTGCCGAGCCATTCCGACGATGTGACGGTTACGACCGGCGCCACGATCACGCTGGGAGCGTCGGCGCAGGTGCATGCTCTTATGATTGAAGCGGGCGGCACGCTCGGTTTGCAGGGCAACGACACCACGTTGCTGGCGAGTGGCCCGGTCACCAATCTCGGCACGCTGAGCCAGACGGTGGACAGCCTATCGCAGGGTGAGGGTACGGCGCTTGGCGCGGTGCAAGATGCCGATGGTGGCGCGCCGCGCTATCGCGGGGTGGTCATCACGCCCACGGCGGGCGCCTTGGGGCAAACCACGGTGCGGATTCGCGGCGGGCAGGCGTGCACCACGCAAGGGGAGCCGGGCGACACCGTGGATCGCTGCTTCGACATCACGACGGACGACGTAGCCAGCACCGTGCGCTTCTACTACCTCGCCAGCGAAGCTCAGGGCGATCCCGGCGCGATGAAGGTTTGGCATTGGACGGGCAGCGCGTGGGAAGAAGCCGGCGCCAGCCAGCAAACCGGCGGCGATGGCCAGCCCTACTACTGGGTTGAAGTGACCGGCATCGATAGCTTCTCGCCCTTCGTGCTCAAGAGTGGGGAGACAGAACCGACGGCTTTGGCTGCCCGTCGCCTCGTCGCCCGCTCTGGCGGTCTGGTATGGAGCTTGGCCAGCTTGCTGCTTCTCGTCGGATGGTTGTATTTGCGTCAGCGGCGATAAGTTAGCTATCAAGAGATCCACGTCGGGCGCGGTGGAAATGGTTCTGGCCATTTTCTGCCGCGTCCGATGCTTTTTGGGCGATGATCTTATCGCTCGATGTCGCGTTGTCCTCACAGAGGGCTGTGATACAATCAACATCGAATGACAACCGCAGACTTTGAACGGACACCATAAGATGCTGGTGGTGGCATCCGAGATCGACGCTAGCACGGAACGAATCCTCAATTATCTGTCGGACACTTATGGCGTTGATATCAATGCGGTGAGCTTCCAATACTTCCATCATCGTGAGCATAAGGAGTTTCTGGCCCGAGTATTTTTGATCGAACCTAGTCAGGTCGATTACAGCGCGCGGACCAAATCCACATCCAAGAGAAGAAACCGGCCATCCTACGAAGAATTTCGGCAGATGGCTGAGGATAAGGGTGTTGGGGACGTGAAGTTAAGGGAGGAGGTTGCTATGACAATGGAAACGATTGAGGTCAAATTAAACGAGCGGACGCTGGCGCGCCTGAGAAAGATGGCCGCCGCACAGCGCTTGACCATCGACGCGATGCTGCAAGACATCATCGAACATCTCTCTGAGGTTGAAACGTCACGTAGCTCTGTCCTGGGGATGTTCTCTCAAGAGCCTGAGGTGCTGGATAGCGTGATCAATGATGTGATGGCCACCCGTGAGCGTGACCCCTTGAGACAGTCTATCGGATAAAGTCTCCCACGGGCACGGCGGGGTCCTCTTGGGCGTGAATCCGAACCTTCCGGGAAGCTGTGGATGGCGCAACAGCCAAAGGAAATCAACCTAATCAGGCGCTCTAAACTTGAGGCAACACCGTAGCAGCTTCCCGGAAGGTGGAAAATCGCACAACTTCTCATCATTCCTCATTCATCATTCGCAATTCCTTATTCCCAGTTTCTCGATTGAACCGACTGCGCTCCAAGAAAATCTGGCGATCCTCTTCATTCGTGATCAGATTCGCGCGCTTCATCATCGCAGCGTGCGCTTGACGCAAGAAATCCTCGGCCGCCGGATCGTCCAGCGCCGCGAGCACGCGGTAGTGATTCAGGTAGACCTCCTGCTCCTCGCCGACGTCCTCCTGCTCGGCCAGCAAATCGATGGCCGCCCGCGAGACCTCCAGCGCCTTGCGCGGCAGGTTTTGCCCCAAGTAGGCCTGCCCCAGATGCGAGAGATCCGCGATGATCTCCGCCTTGAGGCCCAGGCGCGTGTGGATCTCGTGGGCCTGCTGGATGTACTCCCGCGCCTGATCCCAGCGCTCGCGGCGCAGGGCCAGCCGCCCCAGCCCGTAGAGCGAGTAGCTGATCCCCCGCTCGTCGCCGATCTCCTGGCGTAGCTCTAAGGAGCGTTGCAGCGCCGCCTCGGCCTCCTCGTAATCGCCCAGGTGCAGATGCGCCATCCCCGTGCCGAAGAGCGTGAACCCTTGCCCCATCCGGTCGCCGCCGCGCGTCTTCATCTCCAAGGCGTGCTGGAATTGCGCCAGCGCTTGATCGTACTTGCCCATCCGCAGCGCCACCCGCGCCGCGTTCGTCAGGTGAATGCCCTCCTGGAACCAGTCCTTGCGCTCGCGGGCCATGTAGAGCGCCTCCTGATGGCGGCGCGCCGCGTCGCTGTATCGGCCCGTCATAAAATCGATCATCCCTAAGTACATCGTGCTCCACGCCTCGCCCTCCAGATCATCGACCTGCTGATAAAGCTTGACGGCGCGGAGGAGCGGCGCGCGGGCCTCGTCGTAATCGCCCCGGACGTAATTGAGCACGCCCAAGGTGTTCAGTGCCGCCGCCTGGCCGGCCACATTGCTCAATGCGCGCTCGATCTCCAGCGCCTCGCGCGCGGTGGCCGCCGCCTCGGCGTAGCTCCCCGTCGTGAAGTAGAAATCGGCCAGCAGATTGAGCGCGTCGGCGCGGCGACCGGCGTCGTCGCGCGCCTCGGCCAGGCTCAGCATCTGCTCGATGTCGGCGCGGCGCTGCTCCTGCTGCCCGGAGAGGTTGTAGATCTGCTGCCGGGCGGCCAAAATCTCGAAGCGCTGCTCCCACTCTCCGCCTTTATCTTCTAATCGCGCCAATAGATCCGTGTAGCGCTGCAACGCCGTCTCGTTGGCGAAGGTCGCCTGCGCCACGCGCCCCGCCATCTCCAGATACTTGATCGCCTGGCTTTCATCGTCGCTGCGATGAAAGTGATAGGCCAGCAGATCGCAGACCTGATCCAACTTATCCCCAAACGCCTGCTCCAGCGTCTCGCCGATCTGGCGGTGATACTTGCGGCGCGTCTGGACGAGCAGACTATCGTAGGCCACCTCCTGCACCAGCGCGTCGGGGAAGGCGTAGGCCACGTCGCCCTCCGGGCCGGCCAGCGCGTCGGTCGGGCGGATGAGGCCGCTGCGCTCCAACTGCGCCAGTAGGGCGTCCAACTGCGCATCCTCCGGCGGCGGCGTCAGATCGCGCAGCATCCCCAGTTGGAAGTGCCGCCCGATGACGGCCGCCATCTGCAACGTTCGCCGCGCATCCTCCGTGAGCCGGTCGATGCGCGCGACAATCGCCGCCTGGAGCGTGTCCGGCACGGTGATCTGCTCGATCTTGCCCGTGACCTGCCAGCGGCTCTCGTCGTCGGGATCGGGCACGACGGCGCCGCTGTCGATGAGGGAGCGGACGACTTCCTCCAGGTAGAAGGGATTGCCGGCGGCCTTGTCCAAGATCTCCTTCTCGGTCTCCGGCTGGAAGTGCGCGCCGGGGATGAGCTTGTGGAGCAGGGCGCGGCTATCGGCCTCCGGAAGCGGCGCCAACATCATCTCCGTGTAGCGGTGCGGATAGGCGCTGGCCGCGTGATCGCGCAGGCGCCAGCAGCCCTTGTCGCGCCGTGCCCGGAAGATGAGGCAGAACATCAGCGGGACGTGGTCGGTCACGCTGAGGAGATCCTGCACCAGCAGGAGCGAGGCCTCGTCGGCCCAGTGGAGGTCGTCCAGCGCGATGACGACCGGCTGCCGCCGGGCCAGCGCCATAAAGAACTCCCGCGCCGCCCAGAACGTCTGCTTCTGCCGCACGCTGGGATCCAGTTCATCGACCCATTTGGCCCACTCGCCCTCCAACTCCAGCCCCATCAGATGCGCCAAGAAGGGCATCGCCTCGCGCGCGGTCTCCTTGCCCAGCAGCTCCTCGCCCTTCTCCCACAGGACGAAGAGCACGTCATCGGGGCTGGCGTCCTGGCCGAGGCCCAGCGCGCCCTGGAAGACCTGGATGGCCAGCCAGTAGCTCATCTGCTCGCTGAACGAGAGCGATTGCCCCTCCAGCCAGAGGACTTGATCCGCCTCGTCGGCGCCATCATTGTGGGATAGGAGCCAGCTCTTCAGCTCGCGCGTCAGCCGCGATTTGCCCAGGCCGCTGTGCCCGATGGTCGCGACGATGCGACCGCGCTTCCGCAGCAGCGCGGTCGCATTGTCCTTGAGCGTCTGGAACGCCGCGTCGCGTCCGGTGAGCGGCGCTTCGCCGGAGGCCAGCCCGCGCGTGCGCCCGATCTCCTCCCGGCGCCCGATGACCTCGTAGGTGCGGATGCGGATCTCCTTGCCCTTGACCTTCATCTCGCCGCGATCCTGCAGCTCGAAGAACGCCGTGACGTGCTCCTGCGTCTTCTGGCTGATCAAAATCTCCCGCCAGCCCGCGTTCGACATCAGCCGGGCGGCCATATTGATGTCGTCGCCCATCAGCGTGTACTCCTGGCGCAGATCGGGCGCGCCGGCGTTCCCCGCGAAGAGGTGGCCGGTGTTGATGCCGATCCGCTGCCGGAAGCGGTAGATGCCGGAGGGGGTTTGCAGCGCGGCGAAGTTCTCGCGCACGGCTTGCTGCATCGCCAGCGCGGTGTAGATCGCGCGCACGGGATCATCCTCGTGGGCGCGCGGTGCGCCGAAGAAGATCACCAGCCGGTCGCCGACGGCGTATTGATCCATCCGCGCGACCATGCCCTCGTATTTCTCCACGACTTCGATCATGTGGACGAAGTAGCTGTTGAGCCGGTCGATGATCAGCTCTGGGTGGGTGTCGCCCAGATCTTCGATCAGGTCGCTGATGCCGACGTAGTTGGCGAACATCACCGTGACGGGCCGGTGCTCCGGCGTGATGCGCGCGTCGCCGGGATTGGTCACGATGCGCGAGATCAACTCGTCGGAGAGGTAGGCGGTCAGGCGGTTCAGGCGCTCCACCAGATAGGTGATCTGCGCATCGAGCGGGCCTTCCGGCGGCTCTTCTAAGAGCGGGCGGCCCAGGGTATTGATCTCGGCGGGCGGCGCGCGATGCACGAGGTAGAAGTCGTCGTCGGGGTCTTTGCTCACCGGCCCGACGGTCACCTGCTCGTCGAGCAGCGCGTGGGTCGCCGCCGTCATCACCACCTCGCCAGGGTTCGCGTGACTTTCGGCCTGCTCGGCTAAGTTGACGGTGTGCCCCGTGGTGACGTAGGCCATCGTACCCTGGTGGCCCGTCTCTGGATGGGGGCCGGCGCCGATGTGCGCGGCGAAGTACGGCCCGGAGGAGATCCCGCATTTGATCTGGAGCGCGCGCGTCTCGGCGCCGGGCGTCTCGATGGCGGCGAACTTCTCCTGCTGCATCACGCTCTGCATCGCCAGCGCGGCCTGCGTGGCGCGCAGCGCGCTGGCGGCCATGGCATCGTCACCGGGCGTCGGAATACCATTCCGACCTACTTCCTCCGCCGGGAAGAGGCCCAGCAGCGCGTCGCCGCCGAACTTGAGCAGCGTGCCGCCGTGATCGAAGAGGACGCTCACCAGCTCCGAGAAGAGGTTGTTGATCGTCTCGGTGATCCGCTCGGCGCCGGCCTGGCCCAACGCCTTCAGCTTCTCGGAGAGCGGCGTGAAGCCGGAGACATCGCCGAAGAGGAAGACGCCGTGATACATCCCGCCCGCCGGCTCGCCCGCCGG
>JBKHCQ010000245.1:0-5759 GCA_046541755.1 Anaerolineales bacterium
TCGAGGGCCTGATCGTACTCGGCGATAGCTTGCTCGTATTCCCCGGCTTCGTAGGCGACGTCGCCCGCCGCCAGATGTTGTTGGGTGCGAGCGCCGCTGCACGCGACCAGGGCCAAGATCAATAGGCCAATACAGAGGATCACTGCGTATCTGGGTTGTTTCATCGCTCTCTCCTATTTAGGACTAACTGATTTGAATATCTCTCCAAGGACACCGAAGTCGCCACATCCCGGCTATCTCTTGGGGCGAAACGCGCCCCTCACCATCTCCTCGCTGAAGAAACCGCTGACTTCCCCGCCTGCCGCGTAGTGATAGACCGCCGCTGTGTAGATGCCGCTCAGCGTCGAGTTGATCAAACTGAGGAAGATCAACGCCAATACCAACATCACGGCCACCACTGCGATGAGCGCCACTGACTCGCTCGCAATCGCCACGAATATCCCCAGGCCGCCGGCTACGATCACCAGAATTGTCAGCGGAGCAAAGATGGCCCCGAGGCCGAAGTTGCCCACGATCTGCTCGCCCCACGTCTCTTTCAGCAGATTCGCGCTCCGCTTGACCGCCTCGATGGGGCCTACGTCCTCCAAGACCAGGATTGGTATTACCAGGTATGAGGCCAGGCTCCAGGCTAAGCCGAAGATTGAAGAGATGAATTCCCCCAGAGCATCCAGTTTATCCGATATCACCCGCAAGATCATCCCGACGGTGGCGGAGATCAGCGCGTAGCCCAAGATCGGCCCGATGTGCTGCATCGCGATGCGAAATCCGTCGCCCACCGTGGGATCGCCCCCGCGCAGGCGGATCGTCGCCGCGCCGATGAGGGCCGAGTTGGCGAAGATGATGACGGTATATTGCACCAGGTAGAACCCGAATCCGACCAGATAGCCGAGCGCCTGCGACTGTCCTTCGTTCTCTATCAACGCGGTGAAAAAGCCGGTCAGGAGCAGGGGAAAGGCAAAGCTGGCGGTTACTAGCAACATCCCAATCGAAGAGAGAATGGGAAATAGGATCAACTCCTTGTCGGCGCGTAGAACGCCCGCGCTGGCTTTGATCAAGGCCCAACTGGTTTGCATCTTTTTGAACATGGCATTATCTCCTAATGTTTTGGTTTGAATGGCTAAATTTCTTCGAGATTGCATAATTGCATAAAAGAGCTTGATGTGCATAGGTGAACATCACCCAATTGAGGATAGATTCAACATCAGCAGCAAGAGGGATGGATATCAATCCGCCATCCAGGATTGGAATTGGATGGGAGGAGGATGCGTACTGCGCAGCCGTAGAGCATCTAACCTCAATCCTGAGCCATTGCCGTGGGATCAACTTATACCGGACACTCACGATCTAAAATTTCCTTTCGAGGCTATATAATGATGCTACGGATGTGAGGATACGATCAATATCAATCAATATCAATCGATATCAATGAAGAGTGGAACTTACACAAATTTTACGCGATCTTTATTAAGGGAAGTTTAAAACGAGGTAAAGATTACTTTAATTTTTTCCATCATCTTTCCCCAAAGAAAAAGGCCGTTGGCGATGTCGCCAACGGCCCGTTTGATGGTACGAATGACCCTCCTGAAAGAAGGGGACGATCTCGCGCCAAGATTTTAAGGTTATGTCTAGCTACCGGACACTTTTTGAAAACAGCTCGCGGATTTTCACGGATCGCACAGATTTTTTAGATCTTTCGACGGAGAAATTCCCCATCTTGGTGCGCGTTTTACCGCTCACGTCCATTTGGACGAGTTTAAGGCTGAATTTTAATCCTTACATTCCCGGAATGGCACTTCCTGCACTATAAAAATCAAAGAAATATCTGCGTTAATCCGTGTTTATCCGTGAGCTAAGAAATGTCCGGTGAATAGTTACTTACGTTAAAAATCTTGGCGACTTTGCGTCTTGGCGTGAGATAGTTCCCTTCTTTCGGTAGAGTCAGGAGTATTTTATACGAGGAGTCGGCGATGGCTCTCTTTACAAGGGCCACAGCCAGAGCAGCAGCGGTACGGCCACAGCCACGATGATCAACTCCAGGGGTAGGCCCAGGCGCCAGTAATCTCCGTACTCATAACCGCCGGGTTCGAGCACCATCACGTTGGATTGATGGCCGATGGGCGTGAGGAAGGCGCACGATCCGCCGATGGCGACGGCTACCAGGAATGGGTCAATCGAGACGCCCAAGCCCAGCGCAATGCTGATGGAAATGGGCGCCATCAGCACGACGGCGGCGGTGTTGCTGACCACATCCGAGAGGAACATCGTGATCAGCAGGATGACGACCAGCATCCCCGCTGGTGGGATGTGGCCCGCGATGTGTAGAATTTGCTCGGCGATCAGTTGCGCGCCGCCGGTCGTCTCCATCGCGTTCCCCAACGTGATCATCGCGCCCAACAGGATGATGATGGGCCAGTCGATGCTCTCGTAGGTTTCGGGGAGCGTCAGCAGCCCCACGATAATCATCGCGCACGCGGCCAGCGCCATCGTGATTTGCACGGGGAACAGGCCGGTCGCGGCGGCCGCCATCGATACGCCAAAAATGCCGGTCGAGAGCGCCACGCGCCGAGGCTGTCCGATCTTGATCCCGCGCATCGCCAGCGGCAGGCAGCCCAGGGTTTGGAGTATCTCCGGCAAGGCATCGCGCTGGGCCTGGAGCAGCAGTACATCGCCGACCCACAACTTGATCGATGCCAGGGGCGCCCTGATCCGCGCGCCGCGCCGCGAGACCGCCAGCAAGTTCACGCCATAGTGCCAGCGCAGGTTGAGTTGCCGCGCGGTCTTGCGCGCCATAATGGAATTTTGGCCGATGATCGCCTCGACTGTACCAATCTCGCCAGATTCCAGCGCCTCCTGTTTCACCGGCTTCGACTCGGCCAGTTCCAACTTGGCTTCCTGGATGAACTGGCGCAGGTTGTCGGCGTTGGCCCGCACCAGCAGGATGTCATTATGTTGGAGCACATCCATACCTCCGGGCGCGGGCAGGCGCTCCTTATCCCGCATAATACCCACGATCAGCACCTCGGCGTCCGTCACCGCCTTGAGATCGCGCACGGGGCGCCCGGCCAGGCGGGAGGCCGCTCTGACCCGCACTTCGCTGAAGTAGTCATCTAGTTTGAAATGCCCTCGCGTTGAGAGACCGCCCTTCCGCTGGGGGATCAGTCGCCAGCCAATCAATGCGATGAAGAGTACGCTGAAGATCGCAATCCCCAGCCCCAGCGGCGCGAAATCGAACATGCCGAACGGCTCGCCCGCGTATTGCGTGCGGAAGGTGGCGATGATGATGTTGGGTGGCGTGCCGATGAGGGTCATCATTCCGCCGAAGTGCGCGGTGAAGGCCAGCGGCATCAGGTAGAGGGAGGGGGAACGCTCGCTTTTGTGTGCCATGCGGATGGCGACGGGCATAAAGATTGCCAGCGCGCCCACGTTGTTCATAAAAGCCGAGCAGATCGCTACCAGCCCGCACAGCGCGGCCAGTTGTAGGCTGAGGCGGTGGCCCACGCCCGAAATCCAGCGCGCCAGTAAATCCACCACGCCGGAGTTTTGCAGCCCGCGACTACAGACCAGCACCGCCACTACCGTCACAACTGCAGGATGTCCGTAGCCGGCGAAGGCTTCATCGGCGGATATGATCCCCAGGATGACGAGCAGCAGCAGGCCCAACACCGCGACCAGATCGTAGCGCCACCGTTTTAACATCGGCAGGAGCAGCGTCAGCAAAATAACGGTGTAGACAATACCTTGTTGAATCGTCATAGACTCTCCTGTTTTTATGATAGAATTAACGTAACCGTTTAGTCTGGAGAGGTGCAACGCACTTTTCGGCTTATCATCAGGCATATACTGCATAAGGCGCTGCCTTTCCTTTAGTTCAAGCGCGTTGCACCTTGCTCTGCTCATAAAACTGAACAGCCCGCAGATAAATCGCGGGCTACAAGCTAAAGTCGGCTCGAAGCTGACTAAAATGGGTGATCATTTCCAGAGCCGACTTCAGCTTTGAGACGGGTAGTTCACTGCCCGGCTTCAAGAATTCGCTGCCGGAACGAGAATCTGACAGCCTGCCTCGCTGGGATGATCGTGCACCAGCGCCCCCGACGGCGCATCGCGCAGGAGCCAGAGCACCATCGCGTCGCCGCTGGCCGCCGAGGTGAAGATGACGCCCCAGATCAAAAGCTGTGCCGATCCCCACAGCAGCGCGGCGACGAGCGGAAGAACGCCCAAAATCAGACCCGGCAGCGCCGTCCCCCAGCGATAGGCCGTCAACGGCAGCGTCGTTGTGCAATGCGTGTAGGGCGTCATCTTCTTGACCCCGAACTCGATGTGCTCCCACGACACCCCGCCCAGGACCTTCCAACCCAGCGCGTGGATCCCCTCGTGCGCCACAATCCCGCCGATCAACAGCGGCAGCAAGAGCAGCAAGCCGGTCGCCTGATCGCGGGCGACCACTAAGGCCTCAAGGCCCCAGATCCCCACGTAGGGCAGTCCCGCCACTAAGATCACGACCGCCATCAGCGCCAGGCTGAGGACGTTGGCTTTTTCCATCGAGAGCGTGGCGTCGCGCCGCTCCATTTCATTTGTTTCTGGTGATAGCATCCATACCTCCCATCCATACCTCCAATCCATACCTCCAATGTGCGAATGTCCAAGGATGGCGTCATTATAGGGAGATCGCAGCGAGATGTCAACGGCTCGCGGGCTTGCCCTGATAGGGAAGTGGGTTACCATAAATTGTATCTGGTTGGTTTTATGATTCCACTGAAAAAAGCTCAAGGGGCTCGCAAAGCCGCCAAGCCGCCACGCCGCTAAGGAAAAATAAGGTAAAGGTTAATTTTCGTGATCAAAAATAGTGATGGGATGAATAAAATTAAATCAAACCTTAAAAATCTTGGCGACTTTGCGTCTTGGCGTGAGATAGTCCCCCTTCTTTCAGTAGAGTCTTTTATCAGCAGGCCAAGGTGCAACGCACTTGAAGTGAAAGAAAGTGCTGTCTCATGCAGTATATGCTTGGCAATAAGCCCAAAAGTGCATTGCACCTCACGAGACTAAACGATTACCCATAATTGACAAGGATAGGCTATAAGTTTCGCTAGTAAATGAGGTGCAAAATGAAAGAAATTGCTCAGGATGTGTATTTGATCGAAGGGCTGCGGATGGCCAACGTCTATCTCTTGGCCTCCGATGGCGAGTTGGCCCTGGTGGATACCGGCATGGCCGGGGATATCGATTGGATTGTCGCTCAGATTGCCGAGGCCGGCTTCGATCCGGCGGCGCTGGCGTCGATTCTGGTGACGCACGCGCACCCGGATCACATTGGGGGACTGCCGAAGTTGGCGCGGCGCTACGATGCGCGGGTAATCGCGCATCAGGCCGAGGCGCCCTACTTAGAAGGCGTGGAGCAGATGCCGCCGGGATCTTGGGTGCAGCGTGTGATGGTGTGGCTGGGAGCGTTGTTCCCCGGCGAGCCTCCCCAGATCGAGGTCGGGAGAGGTTTGGAGGACGGCGAGGTGTTGGATCTCCTCGGCGGCTTGCGCGTGATCCACACGCCAGGACACACACCGGGGAGTATGTGCCTCTATCAGGAGGAGCGGCATATCCTCTTCTGCGGCGACCTGCTCTTCAATGGCCATCCATTCACCGGGCGCGGGGACTTGCAATATCCGCCCCGCCTCTTCAGCGTCGATCCCGCCGAGGTGCAGCGATCCGCGCGGCGCCTGTTGGATCTGGAGATTGACATGGTCTGCCCCGGCCACGGCGATCCGATC
>JBKHCQ010000246.1:0-5754 GCA_046541755.1 Anaerolineales bacterium
CCAGGAGAGTCTTGATCAAGACAATATGCTTGTCTTCGCACGTTGTAGCGCAACCTTCGCAAGGTTTGCGCGAGAAACACCCTTGCGAAGGTTACGGAACCCATTTGGTCACCAGGAGAGTCTTGATCAAGACAATATGCTTGTCTTCGCGCATTGTAGCGCAACCTTCGCAAGGTTTGCGCGAGATAAACAAGCTACTTTCGAATCAAGGGGAGATAGGAGTACGAGGCGGGCACCAAGACCGTCTGCGTCGCGACGGTGGTGTAGTGGGTCTCACCATCGTCGTTGGCAGCGGTCACCTGCGCCACGTAGAGGCCGGGCGCGTCGCTGCGATAGTTGCAGACAAACGTTGTGTCTGAGAGCAGTTCCGGCGCGGGCGCGCCCGCGCCACAGGAAAGCTCGTACTGCGGATCGGGGTTGCCGATGAGGTCCGCGCTGAAAGTGACGCGGCGCGCCTCCTCCGACACGGTCTCCGCCGCGACATCAAAGCTGCGGATCAGCGGCGGGAAGAGCGCCGAGGGCGAGCCGGAGGGCTTGATATAGATGAAGTGCCGCGCCGGGCCGTAGACCATATTGCCGCCCATCTCCACGCTGACCTCGTAGTTGACCCAGCCCAGAGCCAACGGCTCATATTTGAAGAGCACGTCGGCAACACCGTCCGGGCCGACGCCGCCCCGAAATTGGGCCTGCTGGAACCAATTGAGATTCTGGATCGCGCCCTCCGGCGACTTCTCGTGGCCGGCGTAGATGGCGCGCTCCGGCACATCCTCCGAGCTGACGCGAATCAGGATGTCGGGCGTCGTGCCGTCGGCGGTCACCCGGATGTTGAGCGGGATAAATCCGGCGTTGAAGCCCTGGCTGTTGGCGCCAAAATCGACCGTCGTCGCGAAGTTGCTAAAGGTTGGCGTCACCGGGTTGATGTGGACGCCGTGATGCTGCTGGTAGATCTGGTTGTCGCCCATCCAGATAATGACGTTGAAGTAGAGCCAGCCCGTGGTCAGCGGCTCGTAGTTGAAGATCACGCGCGCGACGTTGTCCGGGCCGACGCCGCCGCGAAAGCGCGCCTGTTGCCATCCCCCCAGATTCTGGATCGCGCCGTCGGGCGTCTTCTCCTTGCCGACGTAGACCGCCCGCTCCGGCACATCCTCCGAGCTAACCTGGACGACGATCTCCGGCGTGGCCCCATCCGCCGTAACTGCGATTTCCAGCGGGATGGCGCCCGCGTTCAGGGGACGATGGCTCCCCAGCGTGACGGTCGGCTCAAAGGTATTGAAGGTGGGCGTCACCGAGCTGATGTGGACGCTATGATGCTGCTGGTAGATCTGGTTGTCGCCCATCCAGACAACGACATTGAAGTTGAGCCAGCCTGTCGTCAGCGGCTCATATTTGAAGGTGACCTCGGCAAGATAATCGGGGCTGACACCGCCCATAAACTTCGCCTGCTGGAATCCGGCCAAGTTCTGGATGGTACCCGAGGGGGTTTTTTCGTAGCCGGCGTAAACCGCCTGCTCAGGCACTTGCTCCGAGGTGACCTGAACGATCACATCGGGCGTGATGCCGTTGGCGGTGAGACGCACGGTGAGCGGAACCGCGCCCGCGTTAAGCCGCTGGCCGCCGGGCAGTTCCACCTCGATATCGAAGTCGGTGAAGGAGGTGGCCGGCTTGAAGGGCGTCGCGGCCGCCGTTTCATAATCGCTGTCCTTGAGCGGCTCATACCACCATTCGGGCGCCTCCGATGCCTTCGCCTCGCGCCACAGCGGCTTATCCGGCGCGTACCACCAGGGCGGCGGCGTGCGCAGCGATATGCGCTCCGGCCGGTCGGGCGGGTCGGGAACAGCGGCGCGCGTCGCAGCCACGGGACATCCCAGCGGCAGCAGGGTAACAAAGAGCATCGCGGTGACTACACATCTCCACAACAATGTCTGATTTTTCATTTTACGTTACCTCCTGTGAGAAAAAACGATACAAGTTTTCTGTATGTCAGGGGATAAAAGAGGAAACACGACGTCGATTCTCCAGAAGTTTCGCTTGGAGACGTGGGAAGCGCAAAGTCGTCTTACATCTACATCTAGAGTAGATGAAGTTATGGCGGCTGTGTGTTACGGTTAGGTTACAGTTGGAGGATGGAATGGGACTTCAAAAAAATCATACCTGCTGATCTGATTTATGGTATACTATGAATACTGAAAATCAGACATTGCAGATAATCAGACAAGAGGAGGACTTGATGAATACAACCATCCAAGTACGCAATCGCGGCGTTGTGACATTTCCAGCAGAGTTGCGCAAGAAATACAGCATTCGGAAAGGCGATTCTTTCCATCTGGTGGATTTGGATGGGATTTTTGTATTAACGCCGATGGCGCCGATGGTCCCTGAATTAGCGCGGGAGATCGAAAAAGCACGGATCGAGGCAGGTTTAAGCACCGAGGAGCTATTGAAAAGCCTACGCGAACAACGCGAAATCTACTATCAAGAGACCTATGAATCAGATCCGGCCTCCTAAGCCTCGCGTCTTCGTAGACGCTGATGTGATTTTCGCCGGCGCGGCTTCGCCAAGTGAGCACAGCGCCAGTCTTGTCATCCTGCGTCTGGCGGAAATTACTTTGATCGAAGCGATAACCTCTCAACAGGCCATAACCGAAGCGGAACGCAACCTGAAACAGAAATTGCCGCAAACACTCCCCACCTTTCGATTGCTGGTCGATCGGTGTTTGCAGGTCGTCGCCAATCCCCAACCGGCGGAAGCGGATGCGAAGGATTTGCCGATTTTGATCGCCGCTGTGCAGGAAGCATGTCCGTGGTTAGTCACCTTCAATATCCGACACTTTCAACCTGGTCATCCAGAGGTTACGGTTCTCAAGCCCAGTGATTTTATCCTACACCTACGGGAAAGGCTGACCATGTTGTAGGCAACTAGCATCGGGTTTGACCACCGGTCCTGAATCGCGCAACTAGAACTCGAATCGCATGGAGGGTGGGTTGCGAACCCGCCAGGAACGCGGAATACCATTCCGCGCTACATCCGCTGTTCCAGTTATGCGGTTTACAAGCGTTGGTCAAAGGTCACGCTAGACACCCCATCTCAACGTGCTCTGCCCAACAGAACAGCGCAAGCCCCTGGCGATATGCCAGGGGCTTGTGT
The DNA here is from genome assembly GCA_046541755.1 of Anaerolineales bacterium. Classification (GTDB taxonomy): domain Bacteria; phylum Chloroflexota; class Anaerolineae; order B4-G1; family SLSP01; genus JAAAOZ01. Next base: position 3,146 of record JBKHCQ010000246.1, read on the forward strand.
GATGCTTCTGGAGAACGAACGATGAATTTCCTAGAATCGAATCGCCTCATCCTCGAAGGCGCGGAGCTGGTCGCCCTCTTCGCGTAACTTCGCCGCCAGTTCGGGGACGCGGGCGGCGGCGCGCTCCGGGCCGGCGGCTTGGTAGCGCACCACCTCGGTGACGACGCCGTCGAGTTCGTTGGCCAAGCTGAGCAACTGGGCCTCGACGCGCTCCAGTTGGGTGGAGACCAACACCAGCTTGCGCAGGCGCTCCTGGAGCGCCCGGCGCGATTCTTCGTACTCGCGGCGGACGAGGGGATCGTCGGTGCTCTCGATGACCTGGTTGATGCGGGCGAGATCCCCGCTGAGATCAGGCTGCGATTCGGAGACAAGCCGATAATTTTCGAGCGCCGTCATCCGCTGGCAGATCGCGTAAGCCTCGTCCGTCAGCGCCTCCACCTCAGTCTGGACCGGCTCCATCACCTTGCGGATGCGACTTGGCGCGGAGCTGAGCGTATTGAAGATGCTCACCTGGGAGCGCTCGATGCGATTATAATACGCCTCGAATCGCTGCGTGAGCGGGGCGCGCCGTTCCATGCGATGGCTCAGGCGTACTGAACGATCCCGCGCCACGTTGAAGACCATCAAGCCCCAGAAGAGCAGGCCCACCGGAAGCAGCCACCACGCCGAAAAGAGCGCGGCGAAGAGGGTCAGCACGAGCATCGCCAGGTTAAGCGGATGGATCAGCGCGGTCAGGATGGGTAATTTTGTCATCGTGTCGTTTCCTCTACTGGGTTAGAGTCTGCTTAACCTTGCGCGGATTAAGCAGAGCTTTGGTTAACAGATCAACCTGTTCGTTGCACATGCTACGATATTTTAGGTCTCTTGCGCAACCTTCGCCAGGATTCCCGTTTTAGAAGAAGGTCGCAATCTCAGCGTAGACCTGCTGAATGGTCGTCGGATCGCTGTCGTATTGCTTCGCGCCGGTCGCCTCGGCGATTTTTTGCAGGACGTTACGGTCGGCGTTGTTGCCAAAGGCGATGGTGAAGACCTTCGTTGAAGATCCGCCCTCGCTCATATTGCCCACCTCGCCCAGCAGTTGATTGAGCGCGAGGTCAGACGCGGTGTCGTTGCCATCGGAGAGCGCGACGATGGCCCGAATGTGATTCGGATCGCCCTTGGCCTGAAGCTCATCGTAGCCCATCTGGATGGCATCGTAGAGCCGCGTATCGCCGCCCTCGATGATGCCGGAGATGCGGCGCAGCAGATCTTCGCGTTTCTCGCCCAGAGGCGAAAGGGCGCTCAACGTGATCAACTCATCGCTGAAGAGAATCACCTCGATGCGATCCCGGTCATCCAGCAGATTGACGAAATCGCGCAGGCTGGAGCGCGCGGCGGAGATCTTCTCGCCCTCCATGCTGCCGGAAATATCCATCACGACGACGAGATCGACGGGTTTCTTGGCCTCCTGCTGCCACAGATTCTGGATGCTGCGGATCACCTCCGCGTCGGGTACCTCGAGCACCGTCTGCGGCTGTTGGGGATCGACGCCGTGATTGGCGTCCAGCGGCGAGGTCAACGCGATGGCAGGATCGGCCGGGCGGAAGCCATACGCGATGGCCTGACGCTGCTGCGGTTCGGCCAGCAGATAATCCTGGAAAATTTCAGCGGCCTCGCGCTGCTCTTCCGTGACCCACGGCGCGTTCAGGATGACATAGGGATGGTTGCTCCAAAATGTACCCTCTTTGGGATAGATCGCCACGACGGGAAGCTGCTGCACCTCGTTGTTGAGCCGCTTGGTCTCCTGATCGACCACCAAATTCTCGTACATCACCGCCGCGCTGAGATACGATGGCCCGCGCTCGAACATCCGAGTGGCAAAGAAGCCGGTGCTTTCGCCGTAGTGGATGATGCTGCTTTCGACCTGGGTCATAAACGACTTGACCGCCTCGCTATTCACATCCTCCTGGGTCAGATCGCGTTGCTTGCCCACGCCGGCGTAGGCCTCCGCGATGACGGAGATGATGCCGCTGTTGCTGAAGCCGGGATGGGTGTGCCCGAACTTGAATTTCCCCCACTCCGCGTAACCATACGCCGCCCATCCCTCCTCGGAGATAGCCAGCTCGGCGATATCGGCCCAACCTAACGCCCTATCAGGCCAGCCTAACACCTCGGCCATCGGCTGCCACATCGCGATGATCACCGGGCTGAGCACCAGATCCTTGGGCGTCTCCGTGATCAAATCCTCAGCGTGATTCTTCCGCCAATCCGCGCTGACAACGGGGATGTAGGCCGAGGAGGCCGGACTCCAGATAGTCGGCTGCAACTGCTCCGCGACGATGGCATCTCCGGAGGAGATCGATCCCATCGGCGTAGCCTCAACGACAATCACGCCGCCGTCCCCGGTCTTGTGCTTCTCCTTGTTGAACGCTTCGATCAACGGCACGAGCCAGGCCTCTTTCTCGGAGCCGTAGATCATCGAGATATTGACCGTCCGACCGCCCAGCGAGATACCGCCCCCGCCGCTTCCGCATCCGGCCACCAGATTCAGCAGCATCATCAAGACGACCAACGTCGATACGATGCGTCGCATATTCATCCTATTCATAATGCCTACCCTCCTTGTGTTT
>JBKHCQ010000247.1:0-5731 GCA_046541755.1 Anaerolineales bacterium
AGGTACATTTCGTAGGCTACGCCGGTCGTCTCGTAGTCGTGCTCCTGGACCCATTGGGTGAGGGCCGTGTACGGTGCCTCGATCTCCTCGTAAGGGCCGGTGTAGAAGCAGGTGGCCATCTTCCCGCCCGGAATTTCCCCGGCCTGGATGTCGCCCTCGCCGGGCAGTTCCTCGGCGATGGGGAACCCCGCCTCGATGTCCAGATCCTGCATATCATCGTTGTAGTAGGCCACATACGGCGGCCCGGCGGGATAGACGCCCTGCGCGCTCAGATATTGCATAATCTGCCCGTAGGCTTGACCCAGCACCTTGGATAGATCCTGGACAGGCGTGCGCGTGCGGATACCGACCGTCGCCTGGGGCGCTTGTTCTTTCAGTTCGCATTTGTGTGACATCGTTTCCTCCTTAGTTTGAAATGGTTTGAAATGGTTTGAATTGGTTTGAATGGTTTGAATGGTTTGAATGGTTTGAATGGTTTGAATGAAATGTAGTAACGTAGGTCGGAATGGTATTCCGACCCAGCGGATTACCAATCCGCTTTACGCTTTTACAACATCCGCTGCAAAAATCGTCCCGTGTAACTGTCTTCTACTTGTGCCACCTCCTCCGGCGATCCTTCCGCCACGATGTAACCGCCCTTATCGCCGCCCTCCGGCCCCAGATCGACGATCCAATCCGCGGTCTTGATCACGTCCAAGTTGTGCTCGATGACGATGACGCTGTTGCCCGCGTCGGTCAGACGGTGGAGCACGTCTAGCAGCTTCTGGATGTCGGCGAAGTGCAGGCCCGTGGTCGGCTCATCTAGGATGTAGACCGTGTCGCCCGTCGAGACGCGGGCCAGCTCCTTGGCCAGCTTGACGCGCTGCGCCTCGCCGCCGGAGAGCGTCGGCGCGCTCTGCCCCAGCTTGATGTAGCCCAACCCCACGTCCGAGAGCGTCTGCAGGATGCGCTGAATCTTGGGCACGTTCTCAAAGAAGATCAACGCTTCGTCCACATCCATATCCAACACGTCGGCGATGTTCTGGCCCTTATAGCGGATCTGGAGCGTCTCGCGATTGAAGCGCTTCCCCTTGCAGACGTTGCACGTCACCCAGACATCGGGCAGGAAGTGCATCTCGACTTTCTTGCGCCCGTAGCCCTTGCACGCCTCGCAGCGCCCGCCCTTGATGTTGAAGCTGAAGCGGCCCTTGTCGTAGCCGCGCATCTTGGCCTCCGGCGTCTGCGCGAAGAGGCTGCGGATGAGCGTCATCACCTTGGCGTAGGTCGCCGGGTTCGAGCGCGGCGTCCGCCCGATGGGGTCCTGCGTGATGCTGATGACCTTGTCGATGCGCTGTAGCCCCTCGATGCGGTCGTGCGCGCCCGCCGACTCCGTGGCGTTGTGCAACTCCGCCGCCAGCGCCGGATGGAGCGTCTGCGCCACCAGCGACGATTTCCCGCTGCCGGAGACGCCGGTCACGCACGTGAACAGCCCCAGCGGGAAGCGCACGGTCAGATCCTTGAGGTTGTGTTGTCTGGCCCCGACGATGCCCAGCCATTTGCCATCGCTCGACGATGGGGGACGCCGTTGGCCGTTGGGCGAGGAGACCTCCAGATCCCGCCGGAGATAGCGCCCGGTCAGCGAGTCCGGATGCTGCTCGACGGCCTCCGGCGTGCCCGCCGCCACCAACCGCCCGCCGTTGACTCCCGCGCCTGGCCCCAGATCGACGAGCCAGTCGGCGGTGCGCATCGTCTCCTCATCGTGCTCGATCACGACGACGGTATTGCCCATATCGCGCAACTGCTCCAGCGTGTCCAACAGGCGGCGATTATCGCGCGCGTGCAGGCCGATGCTCGGCTCGTCCAGGACGTAGAGCACGCCCACCAGCCCGCAGCCGATCTGGCTCGCCAGCCGGATGCGCTGCCCCTCGCCGCCGGAGAGCGTCGGCGCCGGGCGATTGAGCGTGAGATAGTGCAGGCCCACGTTCAGCAGGAATTGGAGCCGCCCTTCGATCTCCTGCATCACCTCCTCGCCGATCTCCAGTTGCTCCGCCGAGAGCTTGCCGTTCTCCCGCTCCGCCGTCGCGCCGATGTGCAGGCTCTGCACCCACCCCAGCGCCTCCTCGATGTTCATCGCCGTCACCTGGTTGATCGTCCGCCCGCCTAACGTCACCGCCGCGCTTTCGGGGCGCAGGCGCTCGCCGTGGCAGGTCGTGCACGGCTGCTGGCTCATAAAGGTCCGATACCAGCGCCGCATGTGATCCGATTTCGTCTGTTTGTAGCGCCGGCGCGTGGAATTGAGCGTCCCCTCGTATTCCCAGGCGCCCTTCCATTCGCCGCGCTCACTCTCCGATTGCCACTTCACCTCGACCCCGCCGTAGAGGATGGCATCCTGGCATGCCTTGGACAACTCACGCCAGGGGGTGTCCAGATCGTGACCGAACTTCTCCACAATCTGCTTCATAACGTGATACGTCCCGGTGGACTTCTTCTTGCGCAGTTCTCCGTGGGTGAGCACACCGCCCTCGTGCAGGCTGCGGTCGGGATCGACAAAGCGGTCGGGGGTGAACTCGATGCGCGTGCCCAGGCCATTGCACTCCGGGCACATCCCCATCGGCGAGTTGAAGCTGAACATCTGCGGCGTCAGTTCCGGGAAGCTGATGTTGCACACCGGGCAGGCGTTCCGCTCCGAAAGCAGCCAATCCTCGCCGTTGCCCTGCTCCCCCTGGCTGCCTCGATCCACTTGATTAACAATGAGCAGCCCATCGCTCGCCTCCAGCGCCGTCTCGATGGAGTCCGTGAGCCGGGTGAGGTAGCCGTTGCGCGCCTCGTCGGGCGCCGGCGCGACCAGCCGATCCACCACCAGCGCGATGTTGTGTTTCTTGTGCTTATCGAGCACGATCTCGTCGCCCTCTAGGTTGCGCACCTCGCCATCGACGCGCACGCGCAGGAAGCCATCGGCGCGGGCCTGGGCGAAGGTCTCCAGGAACGCGCCCTTGCGATTGCGGGCCAGCGGCGCCAGCAGTTGGAATCGCGTCCCTGCCGGGAGCGCGGCCACCTGCTCCACAATCTCCTGCGCCGATTGGGCGTGCACCTCGCGCCCGCATTCGGGGCAGTGGGGCACGCCCACGCGCGCGAAGAGCACGCGCAGATAGTCGTAGATCTCGGTCACCGTGCCCACCGTCGAGCGCGGATTCTTGCTCACCGTCTTCTGCTCGATGGCGATGGCGGGGCTGAGGCCCGTGATGTGATCGACCTTGGGCTTCTCCATCTGGCCGATGAACTGGCGCGCGTAGGAGGAGAGCGATTCGACGTAGCGGCGCTGCCCCTCGGCGTAGAGCGTGTCGAGCGCCAGCGAGGACTTCCCGCTGCCGGAGACGCCCGTGATCACGATAAATTTGAAGCGCGGCAGGGTCACATCGATGTTCTGGAGGTTGTGTTCCTTCGCGCCTCGGATAAAGATTTCATTCGGTTGCATTAAAGTTACGCTCCTTCTAAAATCAGTTACAAGTTGCAAGTTGCAAGTTGCAAGTTGTGTGAAGTCGAACGTCAAAGGTCGGAAAGTCTAAACTTTGCGTCCTTGTGGCTTTGCGTTGAGAATTATCTTTCTCGGTGTTTCATTGTAGCACAAATGTTCTTAACCGTTCTTAAGTATACGCTAGATACCTGTCAATATGCGTCATATTTAGGCGAAAAAATCTAGGAATTCGACCATATCCTGGGGATTTGCTCGGTCAGTTCCCCATTCTAACACATTTCGTCCTAATGATTGCCCAACCCGCTCCGGCACACACAAAGCCCCGACAGATCGCAAAAACCTGTCGGGGCTGCTTGAATGTGATAGCTTCGCGCCGGACTTTACTCCTCCAGGCCCAGGCCCTCCTCCGGCAGCCACTCGGGCCATTCGGCGGCCCATTCGGCGACCCGCACATCCTTCACCCGGTCGCAGCTTGGGAAGTAGGCCTTCAGATCTAAGATCGGTGTGCCATCGAAGGCGTCGATGTCGTTGATCTCGACCTCCCCCGCCTCGTGATCGACGCGCAGGATTTTGGCCGTGGTCAGGCCGATGGGGTTGGGGCGCACGGGGGAGCGGCAAGCGAAGACGCCCAACACGGGCGCATCGTAGGGCGCGTGCTCGCTCTGGGTGATCTCCCGGTACATCTCATTCTGGAACTGGCTGAACCACCAGAAAACCTGCACGTGGCTGAAGCGCTCCAATTCCTTGAGGGCCGGCGCGTAGGCCGGCAGGATCTTCAAAACGGTGCGTCCCTCTTCCCGCCGCACGTGGCCCACGGGGAAAATCTTGTAGCTCTCTGCTGGTTGCTTCATCGCTTGCTGCTTCATCTCGTCTCTCCTTTTGTGTTATGGCTTACGGTTCTGTGCATCGTGATGCTATGATAACCCAGAAGGCGACGAGCGTCTTGATCTCATTTGCCTACTTCGGCGGGGAAGCGGCGGGGGACGGGCCACATTTTGACGATTATTGCGGGATGGAGGCCGGGCGCGGCGATTGGATGGGGATGAGGATCTCCCAAGAGCCTGCCTCGTGAGCCGAGGTTGGCACAGTGCGCCCGTGACATTCAATTTCTATTTCTGACGGATAGGCCAACGCCGCGTTGGATTGGGGCAGCCACGTGTGATAGATATACCCGCGCGTTAGATCTAGGGCGCTGCGTGGGCCGCGATGCCTGAAGCGCGCGTAGGTGAGGGGCGGCAGCGTCTTGACGACCAGACTCGAATGGCCGCGATCCGCCGGGAACGGGGCCTCGATGGCCGCCAAGTAGAAGCATGTGCCCCGTCGCGCCGCGCTTGGATGCCAGGCGACGCCGTAGTGTTCGTAGGATGCCTCGTCATCTTCCAGATGGATCAATTCCTGGGCCAGAAGCTGCCAGAGTTCGGGGATCGTCGCCGCGTCCTTATCTTCGATTAGGGACATCAGTCCGGCGAGGTGCAGCGCGTCCTTCTCGATCAGTGTGGGCTTGGGGCCGGCGCCCTGGTTGATGTGGCAGAGATACGCGAGCGACAGCCGGGGCATCCAGAGGCGTTGATCCGGCGGCGCGTTCGGGTCGCTGTGCCGCGCTCGATAGTGCGAGGGCGGCACACCGAACATCCGCTTGAACGCGCGGGAGTAGGTCTCGTGGCTGTTGAACTGGTACTCGAAGGCAATGTCGATGATCTGCCAATTGGTCTCCAGCAGCGACCGGGCGGACTGCGAGAGCCGGCGGCGCATCAGATAATCATAGGGCGTGTGGTGGACGAGGCCGTTGAAGACGCGGCAGAAATGATAGAGCGAGTAGCCGGCTGCGTCGGCCATATCCGCGACGGCAATCTCCTCTTTGAGGTGACGTTCGACGAAATCGAGCGCCTCACCGACGGCGGTTAATTGGGTCATCGTTGGCCGGCTGGATGGGGATATAGACGTCCAACACCGAGGCGGCCAGGTCGTCCCCCTCCAACCCCTTGAAGCGGTGATCGTAGCGCTGGACGCCGTAGGGATACGCCGACGTGTAGCCCTCGTCGCGCATCCACGTATCGAGGGCCTGGGACCAATCGGAGACGATCTCCTCGCCGCGCAGGGTGAAGACCGCGTAGGTGGTCGCCGGGAGGATCTTGACCAGCAACTCGACCGGCACGTCGTCCAATCGCGTCACCTCCGCGCCGACAAAGACCTCGCGGTAGCCCTTGGTGGCCGTCTCCTCGCTCTCGACGTGCACCTCGTAGGCCACATCCTCCTCCGCCACGCGCGGGATGCGCT
>JBKHCQ010000248.1:0-5714 GCA_046541755.1 Anaerolineales bacterium
CAGGTTGCAAGTTGCAGGTTAAAAGTTGTCTCGTTGATCCCCACAGGGAGTCATTATACCACACGTCATCAACAATAAGAGCAAGGGGACGACGGGCAGCCGGAAGCGGATGTGGCTGATAGGCCCGGGGACAAAGGTGACGTAGAAGATCGTCGCGAGCATCATCAGCGTCAGCACGCGCGGACGCAAGCGCCACGCGCCCCGGATCATCAGCAAGGCCGCGAGCGTGTACCCCACGCCCCACGCGATCCACAGCGCGAGCGCCAGCGGCGGCAGCGCGGCGATCCGCTCGCGCCAGACGATTTGCACCGCGCGCCCCACCCCACCGCGCGCCAACGCCGCAAGCCCACGCCCCAGCGCATCCCCGCGCAGACCTAGCGATTCCCACGGCCGGCCGGTCAGCCACGTGTACCAGAATTTGTGCTCCTGGGGGATGAACGACCGCGCCCAACTGAGCGTGTGACTGGCGAAAAAATCCGTTGGATGCCGCCGCACCACGTCTCCCGCCACCGCCGTGATCTGCTGCAAGCGCTCATCGCGGTCGCGACTGGAGAGCGTAGATTCCGGCACATCCTCCCAACCGTAGCGCGCGGCGGTCTGGGAGATCAACGTATCGTAGATCTCCTCCCAGCGCGCGGTCCAGGGCGCTACATCTTCTCCATTGATGCGGGCCAACGTGGCGACCGCGCTCACGTGCGCCAAGTTATCATCGAAGGTGCGGGTGTAGAACCATTGGCCGAATACCATGCGATTCCGCACCACCCAGGGCATCAACAGCGCGCCAATGGTCACCATCACGATGAGCGCGCCGCGCTGCCAGCCCTTGCGCCCGGTGAAGATGCCTTCCACCATGATGATCACTAATATCAGCGGTAAAAATTGCACATTGGGCTTGCACAGAATCGCGGCGCCGGTCAACACACCGCAGGCGAACGCATCCCCATTGCGGCCTTTAATGATGTAGCGCGCCAGCATCCACACCGCCGCCGTCAACAAGCACCCAAAGATGATCTCGGTCAACAGTTCGTTGCAGAAGCGCCACGAGGAGGGATTGAGCGCGTAGAGCAGCGCCGTAATCATCCCCGCCTTGGCCCCCGCCACCAATCGCCCCAGCCGATAAATCAACACGACGGTAAGCGTATCGATGAGCGCGTGCGAGAGGACGACAACCATCGGGGCCGGCCCGCCGAGGCTATACCATCCCGCCACCCAGAGCGGATAGAGCGGTGCGCGCACGTTTTCCGCGCGCAACGGCGGCTCCGTGTTCATCGAATAGACCCCATGTTCGAGCAGATTGCGCGCCAGCCAATGATAGCCCTGCGCGTCGACGTTCTCGAACTGCGCGCCCGGCGGCGTGTGGCGAATGTAGCCCATCCGCAACGCCAACGCCAACAGGAGGATCAGGATCATCCCGCCATACTGCCGCCGGCGCCCGCGCACTTTCTCTCTCAGCAACTCGATCATGGCTCCAAGGCGCCGATCACGACAATGCGATGGGTGTCGATGCCGTAGGGATAGCAGGAGATCAAGGTGAGCACGGGCGTGCTGGTCGGCGCCATCACGCTTACCTCGGTCGGCTCGATGATGCGCGATTGCTCGACCACGTAGCGATAGACTTGGGTCTCCGTGTGGACGAAAATCTCGTCGCCCACCTTCAAATCCGGCAGATCGCGGAAAATCTCGCCGTAGATGTCGTTGTGCGCGGAGATCACGCAGTTGCCGCGCTCGCCGGGGTTGGCCGTGCCGATGCGATGGCCGGCGCCCTGCTTGAGCGTCTCCCAATCGTCGCCTTCGACGACGGGCGCATCCACGCCGATGGCCGGGATGACGATCCGCTGCGCCTGCTCCGGGCTGGCGGTGGGCGCCGGGAGCGGCGTGATCTTCGCGACCAGGCCCTGGAGGTGCGTCGGGATCGGCGCCGGCTCCGATTGGCCCAGGGCGTCCGGCGGGGTGTGCCCGCCGGGCAACAGCGCCGCGCCGATGACGGGCGTCGGCGTGGGCGTGGGCATCGCCTGCGCCGCGCGGCTCTCGGCGTTGATCTCCTGCATGGTGAGGATCATCTGCCCCGCCACCGCGACCACGCCGATCAGGGCCAGGACTTCCAACAGCAACAGGAAGCGATCCCACACCCAGCCCCATTGAATGGCGCGCCGCGCCGCGCGCTTCTCGTCCGTCTCAATGACGGCGCTGTACTGCCGCCCGCGTCCGCGGGTGGCGGGCGCCTCCGCCGGGGCCGGTTGGGGCGCGGGCACAGGACGCAGGGGATCCACAAATCGCCCCTGCTTTTCCTCCAGGCGCTTGAGACGCGCCTCCCGCCGGCGGACGCGCAGCGCCTCCTCCAGCTCCTCTATGGATAATTCATCGACGTAGCGACGATCTTTCACTTTTCTCCCACAGCGAAGACTTCCCGTTCAAAGAACCAGTTGAAGGGCGGCACGTTGAACAAAATCCAACGGGCCGCGCGAAACATCAGATTTTCGCGACGGTTCTGCGGCGGGGTGCTCAGCCACGATTTCACGTTGCGAAAATCGGAGCGCCGCAGATTGCGCCACAGGCTCAGGGCGGATTGCTCGTTGACGTGGACGTGAACGTTCTCCGGGATCAGCGCGCGGGGATTGCGCGGATACTCGGCGCCCTGGCCCATCAACACGCGCACGGCGCGCACCACGGGATAGGCGTAGCGGTCGTACCAGACGTTGGGCGCCGTGTGAACGATCAATTTGCCGCCCGGCTTCAACACCCGGCGCGCCTCCGCGAGCGCTGTGGCCAGCTCCGCCGGGTAAAGGTGCTCGACGATGTCCAACATCAGCACGCGGTCGAAGAGATCGTCGGCGAAGGGCAGGTAGATCGCGGAGGCTTGGTAAACGCCGATGGGTTCGGTCAGTTCGTCTTGATCTTGCAACTGCTCGGCGATGCTGCGCGAGAGCCGGACGGCCACCTCCGCGTAGTCGATGCCGAACGCCCGCGCGCCCAACTCTGTGGTGCGGCGCAGCATCTCGCCGCGCCCGCAGCCCACGTCCAGCACCTTCATCCCCGGCGCGATGCCGGCCTCGGTCAACGCCTCCGCCAAGCGGCGCGAAAGATAAGCGCCCTCGCTCGATAAGAACTCCTCATAGCCCTCACAGACGTGGAGGAAATATTGCTCGTCGTATAACGTCGAAGGAACCACACCTGAAGATCGCTCGCCCAAACTTACACTCCTGTGATGATGATTGCGTTGGAACGTATTTGAAAATTCAAATCGGGAACTCTTGCGAAGGTTAACGTATTGCGTAATGAACTACCCGACGGAAAGGTATTGCCCGACTACCACATACTATCCTCGCAAAGATTTTTACGAAATACGCAATACGAAATACGCTTTAATACGCATTGGGAGACCGGAAAAATTGCAATAGCGTCCGAATGATAATTTTGACATCCAATAATAATGACCAGTTCTCGATGTACCAGAGGTCGTATTTCGTGCGCTCGATGATGGAGGTGTCGCCGCGATAGCCGTTGATCTGCGCCCAGCCGGTCATCCCCGCCTTCTCGCGGTGGCGATCCATATAGCGGGGGATGCTGCGGCGGAATTGCTCCACGTAGACGGGGCGCTCTGGGCGCGGGCCGACTAAGCTCATATAGCCCAGCAGCACGTTGATGAATTGGGGCAGCTCATCCAAGTTGGTCTCCCGCAGGAAGGCGCCGATCTTCGTCCGCCGAGGATCGTCCTCGGTCGTCCATCCCGGCCCGCTCTTCTCCGCATCCTCGCGCATCGAGCGAAATTTGAGGATGGGAAACGGGCGCGCATCCAGCCCCATGCGCTCCTGGATGAAAAAGACCGGCCCCGGTGATTCTAATTTGATCAACAATGCGATGAACATCATCATCGGAGAGAAAAAGACCAGGCCCACGGTGGCGCCCAGGATGTCCATCGCCCGCTTGGCCAGACGTCGCCATCCCGTCAGCGCGATGTCGCGCACGGTGAGGATGGGAATGCCGCCCATCTCGCCGATGCTCACCGGCCCGGCCATGATCTGGAAGAGGTCGGGGTAGACGCGGATGGTCACGCGCCCGCGCTCGCACTCGGAGATCAGCCACAGGAGTTCGTTGTGGGAGGTGTCTTCCGGGAGCGCGATAATGACCTCGTCGATCTCGTGCTCGTCGATGATATGCCGCAGGGTATCCGCCGTGCCCAAGACGGGCACATTCAGCAGCGACGATTGGGCGACCTCGTGCAGCGTCACCACGCCGACGGCGTCGTAGCCCAGCTCTGGGGTCCAGAGAATCTTCTGGAGGATCATCCGCGCTACGTCGCCCATCCCGATGACGAGCAGGCGCCGCCTGGCCCAGCCGCGCCGCACCCAGTACCGGCGCATCCAATCGTTGATCAGACGCCCTAGCGTTACCAGGAGGATGGAGAGCGCCCAGGCATAGAACACCATCGCCCGCGAGTAATCCCGCCCGACGACGAAGTTGCGCAGGGTCAAGGAGGCGAGCGCCACCCCCATCAGCGTGCCGATGGTCGCGGCGGCCACGATGTCGTAGAACTCGTCGATGCGCGAGGCGCGCGAGAGGTTGTAGAGCCGGGCGAAGAAGAAGACGCCCAGCAAGGAGAGGATGTGGATGATCATCATCGGCACGTATTCGCCCCAGGAGCCCATGCCCTCGGCCACATCGGGCACGGGGAGCGCTTGGCGCAACAGGTAGGCGGCGGCGAAGGCCAACCCGGCCATCACGATGTCGACCAGAATCAACAGAAAGATGAAGAAGCGCGTCGCGCGTTCAGCTTTCATCGCACACCTCAGATAATTTCATTTCGATCATCTCACAGCCATCTCACAGCCCCACCTTGACGCGGAGGGCTATCCAGTGGGTCTGCGCCCGCACGGCGAAGAGGATCCCATAGTGGAGCCAGCGCGGCGTCTGATCGGCGTAGTGTTTGCGGTAGAAGATCTCCATTGCGCGCCAGAACTCGATGCGGGATTTGGGGTTCTGGCGGCTGGCCGCGCGCTTGACGTGCAGCACGGTGACTTCCGGGTTGTAGTAGACGTTCCAGCCGGCAGCCTTGATGCGGAAGGCCCAGTCCAGGTCCTCGCCGTACATAAAGAACGATTCATCTAGCAGGCCGACCTCGCGCATTGCCTCGCGGCGCACGAGCATAAACGCGCCCACCACGGCATCGACCTCGGCCATTTGATCGGGATCTAAGAAGGTGAGGTTGTATTGCCCAAAGCGCCGATGGCGCGGGAAGAGCTTCGATAGCCCTGTGATGCGATAGAACGAGACTTCGGGCGAGGGGAAGGTGCGACGGCAGGCCAAATCGAGGTCGCCGGAGGGGCGCACCAGCTTGGGGCCGATGACGCCGGCGCGGGGGTGCGCCTCGGCGAAGGCCAACATCCGCGCGAAGGCGTCCGGGGGGACCTCGGTATCGGGGTTGAGCAGTAGGCCGAAGCGCGGGGCCTCCGCCCACGATCCATCCGTAAATCCCAGGCGCCGCAATCCCTGGTTGTTGGCCGCCGGATACCCGACGTTCTGCCGATTGCGGATTAACGTCACCTGGGGGAATGTCTCGGCGACCATCTCCGCGCTGCCATCCTGGGAGTCGTTATCCACCACACAGACGCGAAAGGTCGCGCCCCGGTTGGCGAAGACGGTTTCCAAGCAGCGGCGCAGAAGTTCGCGTGTATTATAGTTCACAATGACGATGCCTAAGTCCATTAAGGCCATTC
>JBKHCQ010000249.1:0-5689 GCA_046541755.1 Anaerolineales bacterium
TCGCCGATTCGCTCATTCGCCGATTCGCCGATTCGTTGATTCGCTCATTCGCCCATCCGCTATTTCTCCTCGCGCATATACGATTTACCAAGCGCGGTCGGCGCTCCGACGTGATGTTGCAGGCCCTCCCACCACGTCATCGCGATCAAGACCGCGATGGTCGCCAGGTAGGGGAGCATGTTCAGGTAGGCCGCCGGGATCGTCGCGCCGGCTGCTTGGAGGCGGAACTGCACGGCGTTGATGCCGCCGAAGAGGATCGCGCCCAAGCTGGCGCGCGCCGGATTCCACATCGCGAAGATGACCAGCGCGATGACGATCCAGCCGCGCCCACCGGTGATGTTCTCCGCCCAGCCGGGCGTGTAGGCCAACGAGAGGTGCGCCCCGCCCAATCCGACCAACATCCCGCCAAAGATGGTGTAGAGGTAGCGTACCCGCATCACGTTGATGCCCATCGCATCCGCCGTTTGGGGACTCTCGCCCACGGCGCGCAGGTTGAGGCCGTTGCGCGTCTTGTAGAGATAGTACCACGCCAGCGGCACGCCGATGTATAGAAGGTAGGTCAAGATATCCTGCTTGAAGAGCGCGCCCGCGATGGGAATTTGGCTCAGGAGGGGGATTTCTAAGGCGGTGAATTTGGGGCCGACCAGGCCGACCAGGTAGTTGCCGTTGGATTCCGGGCCAAGGCGTTGGCCCAAGAAGCTCGCCAGGCCGCTGCCGAAGAGGGTGATGCTCAGGCCGCTGACGACGTGGTTGGCGCGCATCGTGACGGTCAAGAAGGCGTGGATGGCGGCCAGCGTCCCGCCGACGAACATCGCCACCAGCAGGCCCAGCCAGGTGCTGCCGGTGTAGTAGGCGGTGGCGAAGGCGGTCACGGCGCCCATCAGCATCATGCCCTCCAGGCCCAGGTTGAGGATGCCGGAGCGCTCGGTGTAGATTTCGCCGATGGTGGCGTAGACCAGTGAGGCGCCGGCCCGGATGGTGATGGTCAAGAGTGAGGTCAAGAGGGCAATCATGCTTCCACCTCCTTGCGCTGGCTGGGGCGAATGATCTGGAGGCGATATTCCGCGAAGAGGCTCCCGGCCAGCATCGGGATGAGGATCAGCCCCTGGAGCACGCGCCCGACGGCGGCCGGCAAGCCCATCATGATCTGGACTTGGTCGCCGCCGACTAACAGCGCGGCCATCAGAATTGCCACGAAGATGACGGCCAACGGGTTGAGTTGGGCCATCCACGCGACGATGATGGCGGTGTAGCCGTAGCCGATGGAGAGGCCCTGCTGCAAGCGGCGCGAGATGCCCAACACCTCGCAGGCGCCGGCCAGGCCGCTGAGCGCGCCGGAGAGTAAGAGCGCCAGGACAATGTTGCGGGGGATGTTGATGCCCAGGTAGCGCGCGGCGGTTTGATTTTCGCCGATGATCTGGAGTTCGAAGCCCCAGCGCGTGCGCTTGAGGACGAACCAGAGCACAGCGGCCAAGATCAACGCGAAAATCAGGCCCAGATGGACGCGCCCGGAGAGGCGCGGGAGCCACGCTGCTTCTGGGAATTGGGCTGTGCCGGGGAAGCCATAGCCGCCCGGATCGCGCCAAGGGCCGTTGTAGAGGTTGTTGGAAAAGAGGATTGCCACGTAGTTGAGCATCAAGGTGGTCAAAGTTTCATCTACGTCGAGATGGGCCTTGAGTACCGCCGGAAGGCCAGCCCACAGCGCGCCCGCCGCGATGCCGACGATGAGCGAGAGCGGCAGCAGCGACCATGTGGGCAGGCCCGACGCCCAGTAGAGCGCGACCCAGGCCGCCGCCACGCCGCCTAATGTCAGTTGCCCCTCCGCGCCGATGTTCCAGAAGCGCATCTGGAAGGCGATGGCGACGCCCAGGCCGGTGAGCATCAGGGGAATGGCTTTGACCAAGGTCTCGGTGAAGTTGTGCCCCGAGCCGAACGCGCCCCGAAACATCGCGGCGTAGGTGGTGAGGGGATTCACGCCGGAGATAATTAAGAGGACGGCCCCCAAAATCAATGAGACGAAAAATGAGACAATCGGCGTCAAGACCATTGCTTTGCGCGAGAGTGATTTGCGTTTTTCAAAGACGATTTGCATAGTAACTCCTCAGAGGTGCATTTCAGAATCTACCTATCCGACATTTTTATGCTTTATCTCAGCAGATTAAGCAGATTAAGCAGATGTAGCGGATGAATGATTAAATAGATTAGTTGGCGCCGAGATGCGCGGAGATTTTCTCTAGATTTACAGAAGACTGTTTCTGCTATGCCCTGCTGCTGTGCTTTCTTTGTGACACTCTGTCTCTAAATTGAAGTTCGATCTGCTATGGCGGCTCTCCGCCCATCTGCTCCATCTGCTCCATCTGCTCCATCTGCTCCATCTACTCCATCTGCTCCATCTGCTCCATCTGCTGATTAAGATCCACTTTGGAAAAAGTGTCCGGTAGCTAGGTTTGGAATTAGATGGCGCTGACCGTTTCGGCTTTGACCTCGGCCTCGTCGCGCGGGTGGCCGGTCATCATCAAGCCCAGCGTCTCGATGTCCGCATCGTCCGAGGGCATGACGCCCATCACTTGGCCCTCGAAAAGAACGGCGATGTGGTCGGCGATGGACATCAGCTCCTCCAGATCCTCGGAGATGAGAAGCACGGCCCGGCCCTGCGCGCGTTGCTCTAAGAGCAGCTTGCGCACGCTCTCGGTGGCCCCGACGTCCAATCCTCGTGAAGGGTGGACGGCCACCAGCAGCTCCCCGCACGCATCGATCTCGCGGGCCAGGATGACCTTCTGGATGTTGCCGCCGGAGAGGAATTTGATGTGGGTCTTGGGCGTGGGTGTGGCGATGCGGAACGTATCGATCATCTGCTTGGCGAACTCCAAGATCCGCCGGGGGTGCAGGATGCCGCTTTCGCTGAGCGGCGCCTTGCGATAGCCCTTCATCGCGATATTATCGGCGACGGGCATGTCGCCCACCGCTCCCATTCCGATGCGATCCGCCGGAATGTGGCTCACGCCAGCCCGGATAATTTTCAAGGGAGAGCGGTTGGTCACATCCACGCCGTTGATCTCGATGCGCCCGCGCACCACCTCGCGCAGGCCGGTGATGACCTCGGCCAACTCGCGCTGCCCGTTGCCGGCCACGCCCGCGATGCCCAAAATCTCGCCCTGGTGAATTTCCAGAGAGATACCTTCCAGCGCGGGCAAGCCCTTGTTGTTGTAGGCGTGGACATCCTTCATCTCGAGTATGACCTCGCCAGGCATGCACGGCTCTTTTTCCAGGCGGAAGAGCACCTCGCGCCCGACCATCAACTGGGCCAATTCCTGCGGGCTGGTCTCCGAGGTTTTCTTGACGGCGACCACGCGACCGTGCTGCAAGACGCAGACGCGATGGGAGAACGCGATCACCTCATCCATTTTGTGGGTGATGAAGATGGCGGATTTGCCCTCGTCCGTCATCCGCTCTATGATTTGGGCCAGTTCGTAAGATTCCTGGGGTGTGAGGACGGCGGTCGGCTCATCCAAGATCAAAATCTCGGCGCCGCGATAAATCTGCTTGAGGATCTCCACGCGCTGCTGTTCGCCCACGCTGAGCTGCCAGATCCACGCTGTGGGATCGACATCTAAATGATAGCGCGCTGAAATATCTCGGATGCGCTTATGAATCTCTTTCATATCGGGGACGAAATCAAGCTCGCGTTGCCCCAAGATGATATTCTCCGCCACGGTCATCTTGGGGATGAGCATGAAGTTCTGATGCACCATGCCGATGCCTAAAGCGTCCGCATCGCTGGGGGAGTGGATCTCCACGCGCTCGCCGCGCACGTAAATCTCTCCCTCATCTTGGCGATAGAGGCCGACCAGGACGTTCATCAGTGTGCTCTTACCGGCGCCGTTTTCACCCAACAGCGAGAGCACCTCGCCGCGATATAGCTCCAGATTGACGTGATCGTTGGCTAAAACGCCGGGGAAGCGTTTAGTGACATCGCGCATTTCCAAAACAGGCGTTGGTTTTTGCTTTTCCTCTTCCTTTTCTTTTTCCTTTTCCTTTTCATTCATAGATTTTATCTCACTTATTTGGCTATCCTTGTGAAGATTGCGAACGGGTCGCTCGGCGCGCTATGATCTTTGGTGGACAAAGCGTGATGGAACGGCCTAATGCAGGGGCGGGGAGTATTCCCCGCCCCATTGATTCTACGTGTTAGCAGGATCTGTTAATCCAAGGAGCCGATAACGCCCTCGACGAAGAACTCCATATTGAGCATGTCGCCGTCGCTCATACATTCGCCGTCTGCGACGACTTCGTTGCCGGCCTGATCGTTGATCGGCCCGCAGAAGACATCCCAATCGCCCAGGATCCGCTGGCGCTCAGATTCGACCAAATCGCGCACGTCCTGCGGGACTTTCGGGCTGTAATCCGCCAACGCGACGATGCCCTCTTCCAGGCCGCCCCAGTATTGATGGGTCTCCCAGACGCCGTTCATCACATCATCGACGGTGTCCTTGTAATAGACGCCCCACTTCCACACCGGGCTGGTGAGCACCGTATCGCCCACGAAGGAGCGCATATCGGAGTCGTAGCCGATGCTCAGCGCGCCGCGTTCCTGCGCGGCTTTCTGCGGCTCGGTCGTGTCCTGGTGCTGAGCGATGATGTCGACGCCCTGATCCAACAACGCTACCGCCGCCTCGCGCTCGACCACCGGATCGTACCAGGTGTTGGACCACACCACGCGCACCTCCGCGTCGGGGTTGACCTCGCGCACGCCCAGGGTGAAGGCGTTGATGCCGCGCACAACCTCCGGGATGGGGAAGGCCGCGACGTAGCCGATGCTGTTGGCCTCCGTCATCGAGCCGGCGACCAGGCCGGAGAGGTAACGCGGCTGATACATCCGCCCGAAGTAGGTGGCCATATTATCGCGGGTCTTGTACCCGGAGCAGTGTTCGAAGATCACATTGGGGAACTCTTCCGCCACCTCGTACATGGGGTCCATATAGCCGAAGGAGGTCGCGAAGATCATATTGTAGCCCTCTTGGGCATACTGCCGAATCACACGGGCCGCGTCGGGGCCTTCGGGGACATCCTCGATGTAAGCGGTTTCCACGAGATCGCCAAATTCCTCCTCAACTTCCTTACGTCCTTGATCGTGCTCGTACGTCCAGCCGAGATCGCCAGGCGGCCCAATATAGACAAAGGCTGCTTGCAATGGTTCGTCTTCCGAGACAACCAGTTCTTCTTCCTGCGCGCCGCCGCAGGAGGTGAGCATCAACGATGCGACCATAAGCAGCGCCAAAAGCAACGACGTGTATCGTTTCAACATATTTCCTCCATCTGAAATTATCTGAAGTTATCTGAAGTTAATTATAGGTTAGGTGTTTAACGGGTAAACGTAAACTGTGAGATGTCAATGGATTGTCAAACTGTCAAATTTTGCGCATCACCTCCTTGTCATCCTTGTCCTTCTTGTCCTTCTTGTCCTTCTTGTCCTTCTTTGTCACGTTGAGATTGGCCGGTGTTGTGCCACTTGTCAGACGTCAGGCAACTTGAGGTCTTCCTTGATCATCCTTAATCATAGCGAAGCGAAAATGCTTGTCAAGCTGTGACTGGCTAGTGGGTGTGACCCTTGATCGTAGGAAAAGATGAACTTGCGCCGCCTGCGCCTGCGGATGAATCGCGGGCTAAAAGCTGAAGTCGGCTAAAGGCC
>JBKHCQ010000250.1:0-5681 GCA_046541755.1 Anaerolineales bacterium
TACTAAAATCCGCGCCTATAATCCACCCTTTTCGGACACAGACCGGACAGAAATCGGACAGCATACAGATGACAACCGCTGACGCCTGGGGTATAATCCACAAGCAAGATGAAAATCGATGAGATCACCCCCGAATGGCTAGAAAATACGATCCAGGCCCTGGTGCGCGGGGAGGCGCCGCCGGACGATGCTCTCACGCTCCACCTGCTGGATGCGACCGGCTCACCCGCGGAGCGGACATTGGCCCTGCACGATTATCTCCTGAGTCTGGTCGTCGAGCGCTTGAGCCGCTTGCGACGCGCCGAGGGGCTGCCCCACGATGATCAACTTCCTCACGCCCGTGGGGCGACCGCCGCCGCCCTGGGCCGCGACTTCGGCTGCGGCAACCTCGAACTGGAGGCGTGGAGCGCGTTCTATCATCGCTATCTCTGCCCTGTCTCCCTGAGCGTGAAGGAACTGGCCGCGGCGGCGCACGTCGTGCCGCGCCACTTCCGTCGTCGCGTCAACCGTGCCATGTGGCTGCTCATCAGGCAGATGCAAGCGGCCGAAAACGAAGCCCACGGCCAGTTGCGTCGCGTCCACCTGGGCCGTCACCTTCCGCCCCCGGATTTTCTGGCTCTTTTCGGTATCGCGCCCTTGATCCAACAGCTCGGCGATCTCCTCACCGCCGCCGGCCCGTCTATGTTGGCCATCGATGGCCTGGGCGGCATCGGCAAGACCACGCTGGCCCAGGCCGTCGCCGACCACCTGACCGCATCCAATACGTTCGCCGACATCCTGTGGGTCAGCGCCCGGCAGGAGCCTGGTTTTCTGGAGGAGGGCGCTATACAGGTCGAAAGGAAGACCTCACCCTCGCGGCCGGCCTTGACCTTCGAGGAACTCCTCTCGCGGCTTGCGGGGCAGATCGGGCGCGAGGATCTGATCGCCTGTCGCCCGGAGGAACGCCAAGCGGCGCTCCAGGAGGTCTTTCAAACCAGGCCGCACCTGATCGTGGTCGATAATCTGGAGACGATGACCGATTATCGCGCCATCGCGCCGCGCCTTCAGCCAATGGCCGGACCATCGCGCTTTTTGATCACCAGTCGGCACTCACTGCGGGAATATCCCTTTATCTACACCCTCTCGGTTCCCCCGCTGTCGCGCGTCGAGAGCCTGGCCCTCCTGCGCTACGAGTTGGAGCGGCGGGGGCGAGAAGGCGATATCTCAGCCCAGGCCCTGGATGACATCTTCGACGCGGTGGGCGGATTGCCCTTGGCGCTCAAATTGATCGCGGCCCAGTTGGGACGGTTGCCCCTGTCTCACATCTTGGATAACTTGCGGGCGGCCCACAGCGCGACCACCGAGGCGCTTTACACCTTCATCTATCGCCACACCTGGATGTTGTTGGATGAGTCATCTCGCCAACTTTTAATGAACATGCTCCTGGTTTCCCCGGAAGGTGAGAACATCGAATGGCTGGGTTTGATCAGCGCGCTGCCTCAAGACAGACTGGCGCGAGCGTTGCGGCAATTGCAGGAGTTCTCTCTTCTCCAGGTGACCGGCTCCCTAGAGCATCCATTCTATCGCTTGCATCGTCTGACTGTGACCTTCCTGGAGACGGAGATGTTGGCCCGTTGGGCGGAGCAGGACGTGGTGTAGCGATGATGGCCGTCGCTGACTTTCAAGCGGCCCGCGCTTGGGGCCGGGAACGGGCGCGCTGGCGGGATTACTATCAGCGGCAAATGGCGGATCGCCTGGATTGGGCTGTCGATTACGCGCGTGGCAGCCGTCCATCTGAGTTGCGCGCTCATCTAGGTAGTCTGCTGACACTTCTGCGCCGCGCGCGTTCGTATCCTCATCTATATCCACGAATGGTCGCGTTGATCGCCGCGCTGCATCCCTGGCCGTTGCGGTGGCTGCGTTGGGAGGCCTGGGAGCGCGAGATCCGCTTTGCCATCCGGGTCTACGCCGATTTGCAGCACCCTCAGCGGCAGGCGGAGTTCCAGAGCCACCTGGCGAAGCTCTTGTTTGATACCGGACGTCTGGACGAGGCGTTGACGGTGGGGGAGGCGGCGTTGGCTCAGGCCCGCGCGCATGGGGCGGTCAAGCCGCTGGCGCTTGCCGGATGTACGGTCGTCCAGACATTGCTTCAATATGGATGCTCCGACGAGGCGCGATGCAGGCTTAACGCGCTCTTGGCAGAAGTCTCCGCCGCTAACGCAACTCCCCGTCGTGAGAGAACCCTGGCGCTGGCCCGCCTGCACCTCCAACAGCTTGTCTTCCTGCGGCGCGATAATCGCCTGGACGCGGCGATCACCCAGGCGAGCCAGATTGTGGCGCAATTGAGGGCCTTACCGGAGACCGATGAGCATCTTCTGGCCGAAGCTTGCCGCGACCTATCCACGATGGCCTGGGCCGCCGGCCACTACCCGGAGGCGGTGCGGGAGATTCAGCGCGCCATCCAGATGTTCGCCGAGCTGGGGGACGAGTTCGCCGAGGTCGACGCGCGGGGCAACCTGGGCTTGATCTATTGCACGATGACCGAGTTCGACCGGGCGGAGGAGGAGATTCGACATCTCATTATGATGGCGGAGCGCTTGCATGCCCGCTGGCACATCACCTATGCCGTAGATTACTTGGCCGTGATCTACTTGATGCGCGGCGAACTCGACCGGGCCGCGCGCACCTTCGACCGCGCCGTCGACTTGGTCCAGAGCCTGGGCGATCTCAAATCGCTCCATCGTATTCAAAGTAATCGCGCTGTGGTGTGGCTGTACCAGGGAAAATATGAGGCGGCAATCCCAGATTTAGCGGCTGATTTCGACTTCTCCGAGGATCAAAATCTCTCCGGCGCGGTGGTGATGGACTGCATCTGCCTCAGCCTGTGTTATCAGGGCCTGGGTCAGGAAGAGCGGGCGATTCGATTGGCCGAACGCGCCTGGGAGATCGCGCAACGCCTGGGGAAACCCGTTTTCCAAGCGTTGGCGCTGCGCTGTCTGGCCGAGCATCTCCCGGCCCAGCGATTCGATCTGCTGGAGCGAGCGCTGGCGTTGGCCCGCGAAGCGCAGCGCCCCCTCGACGAGGCTGCTTGTCTGCTCTCGCTGTCCGGCTTGACCGGGGATGAGAAGGAGCGCCACCGCCTATGGCAACAGGGCGTCCGCATACTGGCGCGGATCGGGGCGACGGCCTGGCTAGCAGGCGCGTCACCGCGCAATCCGCCCCGGATCATCATATTGATGTGAGCCAGACGCCAAAAAGCCCCTAAAGATCAAGAGGATCTTTAGGGGCTTCTGTCTTTTTGGGGCATGGATGCGAGGACGAGCGGCAGTGTCGCGCCGCTATTCTCCCATCCGCTCCGCCCACGCCGCTGCGCGCTCTAGCTCACCATCCTTCAGTGGGCCTTCCGTCCCCTCGACGTAGAAACCCTCCGGCGGCATCGCCAATTCGCCGCCCTTCTTCGCGAGCCGGTTACCCATCGGTTCGGCCGCGTAGCCGAAGAGCTTGATGAGGAAGTTGAGGATGGCGGAGTTCGTGTCTTCCGTTGAGATGCGCGTATCGAAGGCGGCGACTTTGACGCCGTCGAGTTGCCCTGCCGGGATCTCCTTCAGGAAATCTTTGACGGGCTTGAGCGGTTGAAATTTCTGCGTCGGCGATCCGACGATGAGCGCGTCCAGGCCCGTCAACTGCGCCGGCTGCACCTCCGTGACGCGGCGCGCCTCGCAACTCAGCGCCTCGGCCATTGCCTGGGCGACCTTCTCCGTGTTGCCAAATGCGGAATCGTAAATGACTAATGCTTTCATCGTGATGTTTCTTCTCCTCTCTCTAATGGTTGTTAAATTGACTTTCTCTTTGGGCCATCGTTCGTTGATGCAGCCCATGGACGCTGACGCAACTTCCCCAATTGCCCGTGTTGGCGAGATTGGAGGATCCAGCTGAGTTGGCCCATAGTGCGGTACATCCACGGCGGGATCAGCGGCTTCCGCATCAGCGCTTGGGCCTCGTCGGGGATTGTCTCGCCTTGCGCCAGCGCCTCCGCCGCCTGATCCAGCGCGGCGATGACGTTGCGCGCCATACCCGACGACGCGGTCAGCGGGCGACCCTTGACAGCCTCGCCGGCGCCCAGCGCCAACCCGCCGGCCCACACGAATCCCGCCGCGCGCGCGAACTGCTCGCAGATCGCCAGGGCCACGTCGTTGTGCGCCGCCTCGGGGAAGCCGCAGTTGACGATGGCCACGAAGTGCTGGCGCGCCGGGCGCTCGCGCTTATCGAGCCGTTGCGCCAGCACCTCCAGGGTCCGCGTCGCCGGGGCGGGCAGGCTGTCCACGTAGAGGGGCGTGCTGAGAATCACCAGATCGGTCTGGGCGACGGCGGCGGTCAGAGCCTCCCGCGTTTCGTCGCTGCGCAGGTCGCGTTGGACGAAGCGGGTCTCTCCCGTCACGTCGCGCGCGGCCAATCGATCCAGCAGATAATGTCCGAGCGTAAACGAGGCGCTCTTCTTCAGGCGCGGACTTCCGATGAGTAAGACAGCTTTCATGCGCGCACCTCCAGGGCGTCGAACCAGGCGGCTATGGTCGTTTCCAAGCCGTTGGCGATCTGAGCGTATGTGAGCACGCTGGCCTGCCACGCCGGCGCCCACATATTGATGGCGTTGCGCTCCACCAATTTCTTGAAGATTGCCTCGCTGGTCGCGTCGCGCTCCGGCGTCACGCCGACGACGAGCAGCTTGGCGTAGCGCTTGTAGCGCGGCTTATGATGCGTCTCGCCATCGACGCTTGCAAAGAAGGGTAGGATGTTGGGGATCAGGTGATCGACGGCCTTTTTCAGTTCCGATGAATAGCCGCCGAAGGTGACCGGTGTGAGGAAAATTACCAGATCGCTTTGTACCACGCTGGCGGCGATGTCGTCGGCGTCGGGCAGCACGCACCGCCCCGGTGTTTGCGTCCAGCAGCCGAAGCAGCCCAGGCAGGGGCGGATCTCCTTGTCCTTCAACACAAAGGGCGTGATGCGCCAGTTGCGCGCGGTCAGCGCCCCGATCAGCGCCGTATGCACGGCTTCCGTCGGGGAGCCGTGCTCACGCATGCCGTTCAAAATCGTGGCGTGTGGTTTTCGATGCTTCATTTTCATCCTCCGCGCGTCATTTCCCACATCAGCAGGTTGATCATAGGCAGGACGATCTCTTTGACGACGGTGAATCCCAGGTGTTCGTACATACGGACGTTGCTCTCGGTTTCGGTCTCTAGATAGAGCAGGGTTCCGGTTCGTTCGCTTTCTTCGATCAGCGCCCGCAAGAGCTTGCCGCCGAACCCCTGCCCCTGAAAGGCTGGCGCGACGCCAATGATCAGCAGGTAGGTATACGTTTGACCCTTCATGTTCTCTTTGCGATCCGCGTCGAGCGGCGCAAAGATCGGCTCCATCTTTTTAGCAACTCCCCAGCCCATTCTCAGCCCGGTCCATATTGCCCCGCTGCGCAACATGCGCCAGGGCGTCATGGCAGCCCACTCGCCCGGCGTCCAGGCGGCAACGCCCTCCAGATTTTCCGAGGGGGCATAGACCTCCCCGTATTTCAGGCAATGTAGGAGCGGGGCCTCAAAGGTGGCTATGCGCTGCGTTGGGGTTGCATCGTTCAAGATCACCTTCCAGACCGGGTCGTGTTCGAATGCGCCGACCAGCACGGCGGCGGCCTGGGGGACGTCTTTTTTCTG